>CADCWH010000383.1 GCA_902806395.1 uncultured Thermomicrobiales bacterium
ATCGCATCATCGACCACCTCAGCCGCGCGGCCTTCCTCGCCGGAGAGGCTCGGGGTCTGGATCAGACGCCGGGCCAGATCAGTCGTCGCCGGAAATGCGGAGCGGGCGGCCGCTGACAAGCGTTCCAGGTCGTCCATCGTCCCTTGGGTTCCCGCCCGCATGGTCGCCATCGTCGCATCCCCATCGCGAAGTGACTTGGCCGCTAGGCATAAATGACCGAAAACATGGGACAACGTGGTCCCGGCTAAGCCGGGACCACGTTGGACCGTTCGTCCGTGTGTCAGTCTACGCCAGTTAGGAGACCGGCGTGGCGCCCGCGGTGGTGCCGCCGGACAGGCCCTGAGCCAGGAAGACGGTGACGATCGTCTCCTCGCCCGTGCCCTGTAGCCAGGCCACACCGGAGTACCCAGACCCGTTCAGCTCGGACAGACCGATGAACAGGTTGCCATCGGAGTCCGGGGTGCCACCGATTGCACCGCAGGCGATGTAGTTACCGGCGTTCTCGGCACTCTCGTGCACGTTGATGGCGTGCTCGGCCGACAGGATCGTCTCCAGCGAGACCGCGACGGTGGTCACACTGACCGCGGCCGGCATCGCTTCCATCGAACCGGTACCCATCGCCATCGGGGAAGCGGCTGGGGAGGCCATGTCCATCGACATGCCGCTGCGCATCTCGACATCGGCCAGCGGGAACAGCGGGGTCGGGTTCAGCGTCTCGCAGTTGCCTTCGTGAATATGGGCCGGGTGCGCCATCGAGCCGGTGTCCCCGGCAACTGGAGTGCTGTCCTGGGCTCGAACGGCAAACGCGCCGCCCGCTAGGACCAGGGCCAGCATCAAAGCCACCCCTAACACGCCAAACTTGCTCATCATCCGCGACATCCTTCGACCTCCTCGTGCCGCACCACGCGGCGACTCCAGACATGCGCGACCACGCCGCGCCCCGCGAACGATGATACGGGGTGCATCCCACCGAAGGTCAGCACCCGACCGCGTTCACATAGTGGCGAACCGCATCAATCGCGCCATCATCTCGTAAAGTGACTGCCACCAGGTCGATCCTCCAGATTGCCTCGTGCCATTCGGTATGCGCGGCGACATAGCTCTCCCCGGCGAGCAAGAGCCGACGGGCCTTCGTCTCCCCGACCGCGTCGTCCGGTCGACCCGCGCCCTCTCCCCGCCGCGTCTTGACCTCGACGAATACCAACTCCGAGTCGTCCCGCATCACGAGGTCGAGTTCCCCGCCTGGGCAATGCCAGTTGGCGGAGAGAAACACGTACCCCCGGCTTTCCAAGTAGCGTCGGGCGTGCCCCTCGCCGGCCCGGCCGAGGGCGACTCGGTCCGTCCGACTCACCTGCGGGGGTCCAAATCGGCAGCCCTTGCGTCGCGCACGGGCGCGAACGAATGGCGATGAGACGGACCCGGCCCGAACCGGCGAAGCGCCGCCAGGTGAGACGTCGTTCCGTAACCCTTATGGATCGAGAACGCGTACCGATCGTCGAGCGCGTCAAGATCGCACATCAGGGCATCTCGCGTGACCTTGGCGACAATCGACGCGGCCGCGATCGACACTGACTGTCGATCACCCCGGACCAAACCGCACTGCGGCGCGGCCGCATCGACGGTGAAGGCGTCCAAAAGGAGCGCCGCCGGTGGCACGGTCAATCCCGCGATCGCCCGCTCCATCGCTATCCTGTTGGCGGCGGCGATACCGAGCAAATCGATATCCCAAGACGGCACGGCGCCCAGGCTGACTCCCTCCGCCTGTTCCATGATCCGCGCGGCGAGGTTGATTCGGGACTCAGGATCGAGGAGCTTCGAGTCGCGGACCCCTCGCAGCATCGCCCGTAGACGCCGCATAGCGGCGCCCTCGCAGGTGGGGAAGACGACGGCCGCGGCGACGATCGGACCAGCAAGGGCACCGCGACCCACCTCGTCCACACCGGCGACCGGACCACAGCCGGAGTCCCAGAACGCGCGCTCCCACCTCAGGGTGGGGACGACTCTACCCTCGATCCGCCTTGGAACCGAGTCCCGTCGCATCGAGCCCCCCATCGCCTTTTCCCGGATGATCCGACGTGTAGTAGCCCGATTCACGTTAGCGGTCCCGGCATCCCATTGACGGTGGCGTACCCGACACGCGACGGCCCGCACCTGGGAGAAGGAGCGGGCCGCGCTGGTTCGTCATGTCGGAGTCACGGACGGTTAGGTCGCGGTCGGGCCGGCCTGGTCGTCCGTCGCTGCCGGCTCCGATGGGCCGTCGGCAGGGGTCACGTCGCCAGTGACCAGGGGCGTCGTCGCCGCGGTGGCGACGACGGGCTTCGGTCGACCATGCAGCCCGACCGTCGGGTCCGGGCGGCGGCGCTCCTTGATCCTAGCGGCGCGGCCGGTCAGACCACGGAGGTAGTAGAGTCGGGCGCGACGGACGCGACCGAAGCGAACGACTTCGATCCGATCCACGCGAGGTGAGTGGATCAAGAAGGTCCGCTCCACACCCACGGCATGGGAGGCGATCCGACGGACGGTGAAGTTCTCGTTCACTCCCCCACCGCGGCGCCGGATGACCATGCCCTCGAAGACCTGGATCCGCTCTCGCGTCCCCTCAACGACTCGGACATGGACCCGAACGGTATCGCCCGGTCCAAAACTGGGGACATCCTCTTTGTACTGTTCCGCCTCGAGGGAGCGGATGAGTTGCGCGACCATGGTCGATCCTATCTCTCTATCGCTATGCGGCGTGTCGTCATCCGAACGCGACGGTCAGCTCCGCGGGGTCAAAACGTGCCTACCGCGTCACCTATTTCACCCACGCGAACATGGCTTGCCCAGGGCAAGCAACCGGCGGCGAGTGTATCACACGCCGCCAGTCTGGTCGGCCCACGGTGACGACCCATGGCTATCCCCGATACCGACCGGCTGTCGGGACGACCGCCGATTTCCCGGTTCGTCGTGATCCGCGGTCAGGCGCGGACTCCCGTCGGGATCGCCGTGAGGACCTCCGCGGCGACCTCGTAGCGCCCGAATGACGGCATCAAGTAGACGCCCTGTACGTGAGGTACCGCGTCGGCCAGGAGGGCCTGCGCCATCCGGACGCCCTCCTGGCGACCATCCGACCCGGCCTCTCGCATGCGGGCTCGGGCCTCGTCAGTCAGCGTGATGCCCGGCACTTCGTTGTGCAGGAACTCGGCATGCTTCGTACTCTGGAGCGGCAAGATGCCGAGCATGACCGGCAGTCCCAAGTCCTTCGTTCCCCACTCGGTCTCGTAGGCGTCCAAGAATTGGTGCCAGACAGCCAGGTCGAAGATGGGCTGGGTCATCACGAAGTGCGCTCCAGCCTCAAGCTTCGACCGGAGCCGCCGGGCCTCCTCCGCCAGGTCGGCCTTGGTCGGATCGACCGCACAGGCGATGGTGAAGCTCGCCCCGCGCCCGATCGATGCCCCAGCTGAATCAACCCCTTCGTTCAAACGGCGTAGGACGCGAATGAGACCGACCGAGTCAACGTCATAGACGGCGGAGGAATCGGGGTAGTCGCCCAGGCTCGGAGGATCACCAGTCAAGGCGAGGATGTTCCGGACGCCCACGGCGTGGGCGCCGAGCAACTCGGATTGCAGTCCCATCAACGAGCGGTCCCGGGTCGTGAAGTGGACGATCGTCTCGATGCCGACCTGGTGCTGGATGAGGTAACTGAGCGTCATGGCGCTCATCCGAACCCTCGCCATCGGCGAGTCTGCCACGTTGATCGCGTGGACCCCGGCATCCTTCAGCAATTGGGCTCCGGCCAGGGCCTTCGCGGGGTTAAAGCCCTTTGGCGGGTCGATCTCGACGCTCACGAGGAAACTCCGGCCCAGGGCCCGGGCAACCTCGGTCGGTTCATCGGTTGGTTCAGCCCCGATCGCCAGGGAGTTCCCCGCCGAGTCAATCCCATCCCCTGCCGAGATGGTGATCCGCGCGCCGTGCCGTTCCGCCGGAGCGATCCCCGCGTCCATCGCGCCACGCAGGGCCGCGACGTGGGCCGGCGTGGTCCCGCAGCAGCCGCCGACGATGGTGGCCCCGGTTTCCAGGGCCTCCCGGGCGAACCCTGCGAAATAGTCGGGCGAGGCTTGATAGATGACCCGGCCGCCGATGTGGGTCGGCCAGCCGGCATTGGGCATCACGGCCAATGCAGGGGGATCGGCAACCGCCGCGGCGTCGACCGCGGCCACCAAGCGACGGAGGACTGCCAGCGTTCGTGCCGGGCCAACCGAGCAGTTGGCCCCAATCGCTGCTGGACCCAGTGGCAGCAACTCGGCGACCACGCGCTCTGGTGTCTCGCCGCCAATTGTGCGGCCGTCCTCGGCGAAGGTCATCAACGCCACGATGGGTAGGTCGCCGACGGCCTGAGCGGCCAATATCGCCTGGCGCGCCTCCGCTACCGAACCCATGGTCTCCAGGACCAGCAGGTCCACTCCGCCCTCGAGCAGGGCAGCGATTTGCTCCTCGAAGATCTCCCGCACCGTCTCCGGAGCGGTCAGCCCG
>CADCWH010000384.1 GCA_902806395.1 uncultured Thermomicrobiales bacterium
CAGACGGGAGGATACGAAGGAGATGACCGTGCCTGAGGAACTGGCGATCCGGCTCGAGGCTGGACCCCTGAACGCGATCACCGATGTGCCCGGCATCGAGGTCGGCCACTATACGCACGATCGCGTCCTCCGCGGCACCACCGCGATCCTCTGTCGTGGTGGTGCGACCGCGGGCGTCTCGGTGCGGGGATCGAACCCCGGCACGATCCACACCGATGCGCTGGCGGCCACGACCACCGGTTCCATGGTCCATGGGATCGGGTTCACCGGGGGGAGCCTGGTCGGCCTGAGCGCCGTGACGGGCATCACCGAATGGCTCCACGGCCAAGGGATCGGCTTGCCGCTCCGTGGCGGACTGATCCCGATCATCCCGGGCGCCGTGATCCTGGACTACCGGATGAGTGACCCCTCGGTGCTGCCGACGAGCGAGTGGGGACACCGGGCGGCCGCGGCGGCCCAGAGCGGGTCGTTTGCCCGGGGAAACGTCGGCGCGGGTGCGGGCGGGACGGCCGGCAAAGGGCCCGGTTGCGTCCGCGTCAAGGGTGGCCTCGGCACGGCGTCCCTGTCGCTGCCGGGCGGCATCGTGGTCGGCGCCCTGGTGGTGGTGAATGCGCTGGGCGGACTGGTCCATCCGGTAACGGGGAAGCTGTACGCGACGGATGGTGGCTTCGACGTGCCGCTCCTCTACCACCAGCCGGACGAAGAGCCCGAGCTCGCCGCCTCGATGAGCAACACGACGCTCGGTCTCATCGCGACGAACGCGTCGTTGACCAAACCACAGCTGATCAAGATCGCAGACCTCGCCCACGACGGCTTCGCACGAGCGATCCGGCCCGCCCACGCGATGGGCGATGGAGACACCATCTTCGCTCTCTCGCCCCTCGCGGACCGGGTGGAATTGACGACCACGACCGGGTCGAACATGACCGACCTCATCGGGGCCGCGGCGGCCGATGCGATGGTCCTCGCCATCCTGGACGCCGCGCGGGAGACGGGGGGAGTGCCGCCGTGGCCGTCCGTGGCCGAGGCGATGGCCGCGTTCACCACGCCGGGGGCGTGAGGGGCACAGTGACGGGTGACCCGTCCCGTCGGCGGACGGAATGGATGCGCCAGGTGGCGCGGACCGGAGGAGGAGCACGGTGATGATCGAGGGAAGCACGAGTGCGGTCCTGGCGACGAGCCGCGACCATGACGCCACGATCGAGAAGTACCAACGGTACGTGATGACCAGCTTCGTCGCGGCCGTCGAGCCGGTGGTCGTCGCCCGCGCCGAGGGGGCGACGGTCTGGGACGCGGACGGGACGGAGTACGTCGACTGCTTCGCCGGGATCGCCGTCGCCAATGCCGGGCATCGGCACCCCCGCGTGCTAGCGGCCGTGCGCGACCAACTCGAACGGGTCATCCACTCCGCGAGCTACGTCTACCACGTACCGGTGGTGGCGGAGTGCGCCGAGCGGTTGGCCCATATCACGCCGGGCGACCTGAGCAAGACCTTCTTCGGCAATTCCGGCGCGGAGGGCATCGAGACGGCGATGCGCCTCGCCAAGGCCTACACCGGGCGGCACGAGTTCATCACCCTCACCCACTCGTTCCATGGCCGGACCAACGCGACCCTCTCCGTCACGGGCAACAAGGCCCGCAAGACCCGCGGCGGACCCTACCTGCCAGGCATCGCCTTCGCGCCGGCCCCCTACGCCTACCGCAACCCGTTCGGCACCGATGACCCGGAGGTCGTCGCCGAGCGCTGCGCCGAGATGGTGGAGTGGGCGATCACCTACCAAACCAGCGGCGACGTCGCGGCCTTCATCGCCGAACCGGTGATGGGCGAGGGGGGCATCCTGGTGCCGCCCGCCTCCTACTTCCGCCGGGTCAAGGAGGTTCTGGACCGGCACGGCATCCTCTTCATCGCCGACGAGGTCCAGAGCGGGTTTGGCCGGACCGGAAAGATGTTCGCGGTCGAGCACTTCGGCGTCACCCCGGACATCATGGTGTTGGCCAAGGGGATCGCCGACGGCTTCCCGCTGGGTGCCACCGTCGCTCGGCCCGAGATCGCCGACTCCCTCAAACCCGGCGAACACCTCTCCACGTTCGGCGGTAACCCCGTCTGCTGCGCCGCCGCGGTCGCCAACATCGAGGTGATGCTCGACGAGCGCCTCCCCGAAGAATCCGCCCGCAAGGGAGAGCGGGTCATGGGTCAACTCCGCGAACTGGCCGGACGCCACGAGGCGATCGGCGAAGTCCGCGGTTTGGGCCTGATGATCGGCGTCGAGCTCGTCGCCGACCGGAGAACGAAGGAGCCCGCCCCGGCGCTGGCCGCCCGCGTCCGGAAGCACTGCCGCGAAGCCGGCGTCCTGGTCGGCGTCGGCGGCCAGTCCGGCAACGTCATCCGCTTCCAACCCCCCCTCGTCATCGCTGACGCCGACCTCGACCGGGCGGTGATGACGCTGGATGAGGCGTTGACCACGGTGGCGATGGAGTGATCACCAGATAAAGCTGCGGCGTCTTGAGAACGACTCGGGTCCTGGCACCTTGCACCGTGAGACACGCGTCCCACCCATCGGCCCTGGTCTTGGCCGATGGGTGGTCACACGGAAAGTCAGCGGGCGGTCATGCGATGGGGGCGGCGGGTTCGCCGGTAAAGCTTCAAGGGACCCACGCCATCTTCGGCAGCGCAGTCAACGCTCGCCACGTGATCGGCTGGCGTTTGGCAGGACCTGCCATCGTCTTCCATCACCATCATGAGCCGCGAAGCGGTCGCCGCCCACCCCCACATCTTTGGTAGCGTGGCCCGCACCCTCTGATACACGGTTGAGGAAATCAACGCTCGTGATGCCCGTCTCGGGGAGCGCGGCCGGATATCGCGTCATGATTAGGTCGTGTATTATTCAACCTATGCATGACATGACATCGGCTCGTCCGGACCATCAATGTCTCTTCCGAGTTGCCTCCGCGCAACACGGCCACTTCACGAGCGCACAAGCCGCGTCCTGTGGGTTCAGTAAAGACCTTCTCTCGCGTCACGCTCGGACGACGCGCTATCGTCGGGTCCGGCGCGGGTTATACCGGCTCCGCGACTTCCCGTCCTCCCCGTGGGACGATATTGCTGCGGCGTGGCTTGCGGTCGGCAAGGACGATGCGCTCGTCTCACACGAAAGCGCCCTGAGTCTCCTGGGACTGAGCAACGTAATTCCCACCGCCATCCATCTCACGGTACCCAGGGAGAAGCGTTACATCACCCCGTTGCCCGGTGTAACCCTCCACACCACGACCATCCCGTGGGGTCCACTGGACGTGATCGAGCGGGAAGGCATCCGTCTCACCGCGGCCACCCGATCGATTCTGGACGCTGCCGAGTCCGGCACTGCCCCAGAGCAGATCGACCTAGCCGTGCGGCAGGCGATCGCTCGTGGGCTGGCGACTCCGGGGCTCCTCGAACGGTCGGCCACCGTCCGGAACCGACGCGTTCGCGATATCGTCGCGACCATCCTGGCAGGGTTGCGTCCGTGAAGTATGCGAACGCGGCCGGGTTTCGTACTGCCCTGGAAGATCGCCTGAACCGGACGGCGGCCCAATTCGGCGTCTCCCCAACGCGCCTCCGAAAGTTGGTCGTCTTCGAGCGCCTACTCTCCCGA
>CADCWH010000385.1 GCA_902806395.1 uncultured Thermomicrobiales bacterium
ACGACCCTAGTGTGGTGTGCGCCCGTGACGTGATGGGTCAGGCGGCGGACCGGTGCGTGTCCGTGCCCGTGAGGACGATCGATCGGGAGCGTGTGGCGTGGTCCCCCGACGGGACACGGCTCGCTCTCTCCGAGGAAACGCTGTTCCGTGGCCAGGACGGCGACATCTGGGTCATCGACTTCACCGCCGAGGAGGGGATCAACCTGACCCCCGACGGGTTCGAGGGTCGTTGGCTCTCGACGGATCCGAACCTGGTGCCGGAGGGGACTCCAGTGGATTCCCTGCCAGTCTGGGCGCCCGACGGTGCGTCGATCGCCTTCACCCGCTCGGTGATCCTGGGTGGGACCCCGTCCACAACGGCGATCTGGCGCGTGCCGGCCGGGGGCGGGGAGGCGGAAGAGATCGTGACCATCCCGATCGACCAGCCATTCGCCATCCCGGCGGGCCTGCACTGGCCCGAGCCGGGGAAGATCTATGCCTCGGTCTTGGGGTCCAGCCAGCCCAGCCCGGCCAACGGCATCTGGCAGGTCTCCACGGACAGTGGGGAGATGCGCCAGGTCGTCCTTGAGGACGTGGGGGATGATGGGACGGACGAGGGGCCAGACGCGGATGACGACGTGCCGGGTGAGATCCGGTCCACGACCCCGATCTTGACGGCGATGGGGGCATCGAGGATGGGTGTCCTAGGGTATCCCATCGTTCGGGCAAGGGGATCTCACCAAGCTGCGGTCATGTTCCTGGCGCCGGACATCGCGACCATCGACCTCAACACCGGCGCCATCAGGCCACTGGTGCCACCGGACGACGTGACAGGGGAGGACGAGGTCGTGGCGGCCGCGCCGTCGCCGGATGGGCGCTGGCTGGCACTAGCCGTCCACCAGGGCGACGGGGTCTGGCGCATCGTCGTCCAGCGGATGTCCGACCCGAGCGAGTCGTATGTCCTCCGAGGAGATATCGCGTCCCGATACCTCCCGGTGTCGACCGACCTGTTTCCCGCGATGGCGTGGTCTCCGGAGACGACCCTCCTGGTGCGAACCATCATGGGCGAGGTCGCGATCGTCGCCATCGAACCGACCGGGATGCCGGACCGGACGTGACGTCTGACGGGGACGGTGGGGCAGCCTGCGACCGTCCTGGGATGTGCCATGGGGAGGGCACGACGCGGGCCCCGGAAGGTCATTCCCGGGGCCCGTGTCATGTGCGATCAGCGACGAGTGCGACGAGTGGCTACGCGCCGGCCTGTTCGCCAGCCTCCGGCGCGGCGGGCGTGCCCGACGGGTCGGCTCCCGTCGCGGGTCGCTGCTCGGGGGCGTTGGACCAGGCATCCCAGAGACCGTAGGTGTAGAGGGCACCCCACACGGCGACCAGCAGCGGCCGGGGGTGGCGGGGGCCGATGCGGAAGCCGGGCGGGCCGACGATGTCGCGGGGGAGCCAGGTGGACATGCCGCTGGCGGAACTGAGGGCGAGACCGGCGATGGCGAAGGCGGCCGCCTTGCCACGCTGGCCGTTGTAGTACTGGCCGGCGCCCTCGTTCAGGAGGGAGAGGCCGAGGGCGGCGTAGCGGGCCGGCAGGGCCGCGAAGGCACCCTTGGTCGCGCGGGCGATCTCACCGGTGGGATCCGGGCCCGTCACCGCGCCGGTGACCGGGTTTGACCGGACGGCCTCGACGCCGGCGGCGATCTTTTCCTTCGCGCCCTCCGTCCCGGCCGTGATCAGGTCCTTGGCCGAGTCACCGCCCGAGGTGACCGAGCCCAAGGTGGAGCGGGCCGCCTCGGTCCCGGCGGCAAGAGTCGAGCGGGCGGCGCCGACGGCGCCGGCGGCTCGGCTGGTGATCCCTCCCGAACTCTCGGCATCCGACTCGTCGCCGGCGGCGTCGGGGGCCGTGCCGGACGTGGCATCGGCGGACATTCCGGCATCGGTCGAGTCCATGGCGTGGGCAGTGCCCGGGTCACCGCTCGCTGTCTCCGTGCCTGTGGCCGGGGCGGTCATCCCCGTGTCCATGGCGTCGGCTGCCGCGCCGACGGCCGGAGGGGCCTGGCTCGAGCCACCGAGGGGCGGGGGCGGGGTCGATCCCCCGGTGGACCCGCCACCGAGGACGGCCTGGCCGGTGAGCGGGGTGGATGGGCCCGAACCGTGGCCCTGATCGGACCCCGGGCGGCCGGTGGGCTGGGACATCACCGTGGCCCGGTTGGCCTGGCGGCTGGCGGTGAATCCCCGCTCGCCGGTGGAGGTGAAGTCGGGCGAGCCGGTCGCCGCCTCGGGGGATCGCCGCGCCTCGCGGTCGTTGCCGCTCCCGGTGCCGGCGCCGGATGACGCCGTGAAGCGCCCCGCGGCGTCGCGTTCCGGGGTGGTGTGGGCTCGGCCCCCACCAGCGTCCGATGAACCTTCGGTGGCCCCGACGGCCGCGCTGGCCAAGCCTTCGAGATCGGACGGGCGGGGCAGCGTGGCCGGGGACACGCCCGCCTCGCGGAGGGCGGCGAGCGCGTCGCCGCCGACCGAGCCACCCTCGGGGTGGTTCATCTCGGCCTCCGGCGCCACACCCGCCTCGCGCGGAGAGACGGCGGCGGCGGGGTCCGGGAGGGTCGGGGTGCCGGGGGAGGGCAGCGGGGCGTCCTCGGGGGTGGTCCGCCCGGTGCCGGTCGCCGGGGGTGACTGCGAGACCGAGGAGGCGACGGCGCCGCCTGCCGGGCGGCCGATCGCATCGATCGCGGAGCGGGCGGCGCTTTGGGCCTGGTCCGAGATGGTGCTGCCACCCGGTGGGTCGCTGACCTGCGACGCGGCGGCGCCGGCCCGGGTGCCGGCGTCGTCGCGGCCGACGGGGCCGTCGCGGAAGCCGGTCGGGGCGCTGTCGGCGTCGTAGCTATCTCCGCCGCGCCAGGTATCGCCCTGGGCGTCCTGCCACGCCTGGACCGGGATGACCGCCAGCACCTCGTCGAGCGAGGCGTAGCGGCCCTCAGTCACGTATTGGCCGATCACGTTGCGCAGCGCCTCGTCGTCCTCGACGGCGGTGACGAGTTGGTCCTTCGTGACCCCGCCCGACCAGTCGAGACCCGCCAGGTGATCGTTGAGCCAGCCGAGCATGTCCTTGGTATCCATGGTGAGGTGCCTCTCTCTCCGCGGTCTCCCGCGGGATGTGGGGCCGTCCTTCCCGGGCGGTGGCCCACGGTGGACCGCCGTGCTCTCCGGGTCCGACGGCCGGGGGTGACGCTGCGCGTTGCGTGTCCCTATAGGGGAAGAACTGTCACGATCCGTGCCACCTCTTCGTGGCGCGGGGGTGCGATCGCCGCGGTGGTCCTCGCCATCGGGTACGTGCCGTTCGCCACGGCACCCGCGAGTGCCACGCGCGATGCCCGGACCGGGAGGGGCCACCGGGACGGCGGGCTCCACGGAGCGACAGGAACAGTCCAGATCGAGCGTGTTCGGCTCTATTGCGCTGCGAATTGGCGTGCCATAGGATGGGGGTGCCGGGATGACCGGCAGTCAATGTGGGGCCGTTCGGATCGGGGAGGCAATCACGTGCGCTTCATCCTGTCACTCGTGATCCTGTTCGCGTTCATCGGCTCGTACCCGGCCATCACCTCGGCTCAGGGCGCGAGCCCCGCCGCGACCCCGTCCGCGGAATGTGTCTACCCCGAATTGCCACCCGGCACGCCCACCCCGATGGAGGCCTCACCCGCCGCGATGGAGGGCATGGAGGAGATGGCGGGGGCGAGTCCAGAGGTGGCGGAGGAGGCCTCACCGGAAGTGGTGGGAACGCCAGCCCCGCCCGAGGGGACCCCTGCCGAGCAGGCTGACATCGACCTGGTGACGGCCCTCTACGAGAGCGCCGTCGCGTGCATCAACAGCGGCGATTACCTCGGGTTCGCCGCACTGTCGACCCCAGAGGCGCTGCTGGAGGAATACGGCACCACCAACCCATATGACGTCCCCGTGATCTTCGAGTCGTTCGACGTGCCGCCGTTCCAACTCGTTTCGGTGGAGTCGGTGCTGGTCCTGGCCGATGGGCGCCTCTACGCCGAGACCGTGTATCTCGTCGGCAACGCCCTCAGCAAGGAGGGTGCCTATTTCGCCGAGCGGGACGGCACGCTCCTCTTCGATTCGGGGACCGTTGACTTGCCGGTCGACGTGCCGGCCGACGCGCAGGCCGCGGACGTCACGATGGTCGACTTCGAGTTCCAGATCGGTCAGGACACGTTCGACACCGGTTCGCCGATCGCCTTCAGCATCACGAACCAAGGCGACTACCCGCACGAGTTCGTGGTGATGCGGTTGCCGGAAGGCGTGACGGTCGAGCAGGTGGCCGAGGACCCTTCGCTCTTCGCGCAGGTCACCTTCATCGGCGGCACCTTCGCCGAGCCGGGCCAGCAGGCGCCGCCACTGGTGCTGCTCGATATGGAGCCGGGGACCTACACCGTGGTCTGCTTCGTCGACACGCCGGACGGCGTGCCGCACGTCGCCCGGGGCATGATCGCCGAGATCACGATCGAGTAGCGGTCGCATCGTCTGGCCCGGGGAATGCCCGGCACGGGGTCCGCTCGGGGAGGTCGCCGGTTCCGTCCGGCGGCCTCCCCGTCTTCTCGCAGGTCGCCCACCCGTCCGCGGACCACCGCATCTTGGAGCAGGGAGGAGCATCGCGATGGACCACGGCGCGACTCGCGCAGAACACCGCATCGTCGCCGCACTGCGGGTGGAGGGAACGACGATCGCCACGGCGGAGTCGTGCACGGGGGGTGGGATCGCGGCCCGGATCACCTCGGTGCCGGGGAGTTCCGAGGTGTTTCCAGGAGGGATCGTCGCCTATGCCAACGGGACCAAGGCGCGGCTGCTAGGGGTGCCGGAGGACATCCTGGCCTCAGTCGGAGCGGTCAGCGAGGAGTGCGCCCGAGCGATGGCCGAGGGAGCGGTGCGCCTGTTCGGGGCCGACCTGGCAGTGGCCTCGACCGGGATCGCCGGGCCGGGCGGGGGAACGCCCCGCAAACCGGTCGGCCTGGTCTACCTGGCCACCTGCGGCCCGGCCGGGACGGTCGTGTCGCGCCACCAGTTCCCGGGCGACCGGGCGGCGGTGACGGCGGCGGCGATCGAGGTGGCGCTGGCGTTGGTCCTGGAGTCGATGGACGGTAGACGGTAGATGGCAAGGGACAGGATGTTGGCCAGAGGCCCGAACCTCTAGCGCCCGGTTGCCAAAAACGTGCCCAATATGACAAACGCAATCCATTGAAGGGCGCAGCGAGCAGCGCCCCTATGAGTATGGGTGTCGGATCGGAAGGTATGGTTCGCATGTGCCCATTCGGCGTTCCCGGCGATGTCCGCGACCCCGGGAAAGCCCGCGGTCGTGGGCATCGCCTACACTTGGCGGATGCGGGATCAGAGATGGGCGGTCCGATGGGGGCGCCCGCCCCTGAATGATCGATCTGGATCGTAGCCGAGTATTCAAGGGGTGGAAGCGTGCCGACGGCGGAGAAGCTGTACGAGAAGACGACGCTGGCGAATGGGGTCCGGGTGGTGACCGGGGAGATGACCGGGGTCCGGTCGGCGAGTCTCATCTTCTACTATGGGATCGGGTCGCGCTACGAGCCGCCGACCATCCAGGGCGTCTCCCACTTCCTGGAGCACATGCTCTTCAAGGGGACGACGAAGCGGCCGGACCCGGGCCAGATCTCCGAGGCGATCGAGGGGGTCGGCGGCATCCTCAACGCCGCGACCGGACGGGAATCGACCAACTACTGGTGCAAGGTACCCAGCACCCACTTCGCGATGGCCTTCGAGGTCCTGGCCGACATCCTCCGCGAATCGCGCGTTGATGCCGGCGACCTCAACAAGGAACGGCTGGTGATCGTCGAGGAGATCCGGGGCTCGAACGACTCCCCCGAGGACGTCGTCCACGACGTGATCGACGACGTGGTCTGGGGGGACCAGGGCGTCGGTCGCCCGATCGCGGGGACCGAGGAGACCGTCGGCAACATCACCCAGGAGGGCATGGTCGATTTCTGGCGGCGCAACTACGGGCCGCAGCGACTGGTGATCGCGGCGGCCGGCGATGTCCGGCACGAGGACGTGGTCGAGCTGGCCGAGCGTCACTTCGGCGACCTGGCGGAGGCCGAGGGCGACCCCTACGTGCCGACGATCGACGAGCAGGCCGGGGCGCGGGTGCGGCTGGTGACGCGGGAGACGGAGCAGGCCCACCTCTGCCTGGCGATGCCCGCCCTGCCCTACACCACCGAGCGGCGCTACGTGCAGTCCACGATCGAGGCGATCCTCTCCTCGGGAATGAGCTCGCGGCTGTTCCAGGAGATCCGCGAGAAGCGGGGCCTGGTGTATTCCGTCTATGGGTACTTCCGCTCCTACGAGGACGTCGGGCAGGGAGTGGTCTACGCCGGGACGGATCTGGGCCGGGTCGAGGAGGCGGTCGAGGCGATCGTCGGTGAGCTGCGCAAGCTGCGGGACGTGCCGGTCCCGGTCGAGGAGTTCGAGCGGACCAAGGAGTTGCGCAAGGGGCGGCTGCTGATGGGGCTGGAGGACAGCCGATCGGTGGCTTCGTGGATCGGCAGCCAGGAGCTGACCTACGGCGAGATCAAGACCCCGGAGGAAGTGATGGCTAAGATCGAAGCCGTCACCATCGACGACGTCCAGGCCCTCTCATCCGAACTCTTCCGCTCTGACCGCCTGAGCCTGGCGCTGGTCAGCCCGCTGTCCGAGAGCGAGCCGTACGAGAAGCTGCTGACGACGCTGTAGACGGGAGTCGGCAGACGACAGACGAAAGAACGAGCAGCACCCAGACTGCGGTGCTCCGGAACGTGGTCTCGTATGTTTGGGAGGCGACGCCCCCGTGTCGAATGAGGACACGGGGGCGTCGCCTTGTCGGCGGTGGAGAGGGCCGTAGGGAGAGGGCCATTGATACCGGCCGATTTAGGACGGCGGCGCCACCCGCCGTCCCCTGATCGGTGTGGCCCGAACGGGTATCCGTGCCCTACAGTGGGAAGACATGCAGGCACGCGGGTCGTCCGTCCGTGAAGACGTTTGGGACAGAGGATCAGCCACCGTAGACGCCGTCATCACACCGTTGTGCGTCCCCGCGCCTGAGGGAATCCCATGGTCGATCTCTTGGGTGAGACGAACGCCGCACCGCCCGCGCTGCCA
>CADCWH010000386.1 GCA_902806395.1 uncultured Thermomicrobiales bacterium
CCCGCCGAGGGGGCCGGTTGGCAGACTGGCGACGTGGTCGTCGCGATCGAGGGCGAGAGGATCGACGACAGTACCCAGCTAACCCGGCTCACCCGGCAGTACGCCGGGTCGGAGATGGATGTCACCCTGGAGCGCGGTGGGGCAGAGGTCCAGACGTCACTGGTCCCCCGCGAGGACCCTCCCCGGGGCCAGGGACCGACCGGTGTCCTCCTCAATACCCAGAACCTCTCGGACGTGTTCGTCGGGGCCGTCGTGCCAGGTTCAGCGGCGGAGCAAGCCGGGCTGCGGGCCGACGACCGGATCGTCTCCGTCGATGGCATCGAGGTTCGTGATGCATTCCTCGCCGAGACGGCGCTGGCCGCCGCCCAGGGCAGGGTCGCGACGGTGGTCGTCGATGGCGCGGGCGACCCTCGCGAGGTCCAACTCCCCGTCCCGGTCGCCGGGGTGATCGTCGACGACGTCCTGGCCGAGACCCCGGGTGGTCTCGCGCGCTGGCTGCCCGGCGATCGGCTGGTGAGCATCGGCGGCCAGCCGATCACCGACCTCGCCCTGTTGGTCGACACCCTCCGCGCCCAGCAGGGCGCTACCCTGCCGGTGGGGTTGGTCCGTGCGGTTGAGCAGATCGAGACGACCCTGGTCGTCCCCGCCATCGCCGCCGATGCCAACCCGCTGGCCTCGGTAGGGATCGACGTCTCCCTGCCGGCCCTCTCTGGGCTGGTCGGTTTCGACGGACGGCTGGTCGCCAAGTTCGAGGACGTGCCCCTCGGCGAGGTGCTCCCGCTCGGCTTCGAGCAGGCATGGGTGACGACCCAGGGGATGGTGGCGGGGATCCGGGACATCTTCACCGGTCAAGCCTCTCTCGACCAAGTCGCCGGTCCGGTCGGCATGGGCCAGATCGCGAGCGAGGCGCTCGCCCAGAGCTCCGCCCCGGACTGGTACGTCCTGGGCACGATCATGATCCTTCTCTCGCTCAACTTGGCCGTGCTGAACCTCTTGCCGCTCCCGGCGCTGGACGGCGGGCGGCTCCTGTTCGTCTTGGTGGAGATCCTGCGGGGTGGTCGGCGGATCGCACCGGAGAAGGAAGGGCTGGTCCACTTCGTCGGCCTGGTGACGCTCCTGATCGTGATGTTCGTGGTCGCCTTCGGGGACATCGACCGCCTCATCGACGGCCGCACGTTCTTCCCCTAGTCGAACTCGCAACGAGGCGTAACGGGGGCACTTCGGGAATCGTCTGATCGTGCCCGTCACGGTAGCGCCTAGCGGCCGTCCGAGACAGGCGACCTGCTAGACTCAGGGAGCAACGTCGCCGGCGGCGGGCACATCCCACCTCGTCCTGCCACCGGACCCCCACTCGCCACCTTAGCGGGTGTCCCCAAGGAGTTCCCATGTCCCTTGTCGCCCCCCGTCGCAAGACCCGCGTCCTCCAGGTAGGAGACGTCGGGATCGGCGGTGACAACCCGATCCGCGTCCAGTCGATGACCACGGCCGACACGCGCGACCCCGTCGCGACGCTCACCCAGATTCGCCAGCTCGCTGAGGCGGGTTGCGAAGTGGTCCGGGTCGCCGTCCCAGACCGCAAGGCCGCCGCCGCCCTGCCGGACATCGTCCCCCACTCCCCCGTTCCCCTCATCGCCGACATCCATTTCGAACACACCCTGGCCCTCAAGGCGCTCGACGCCGGCATCCACGGCCTGCGCCTCAACCCCGGCAACATCCGCAAGCCCGAAGATGTTCGGGAAGTGGTGGTCAAGGCCAAAGAGCGCGGCACGCCGATCCGGATCGGTGTCAACTTCGGCTCCGTGGCCCCGATGACTCCCGAGTTCGTCGACGAGATGGCGGGGAAGGGCGCATCGCAGCTGGACCTACGGGCCGAGTGGTTGGTGCGGTCCGCCCTGGGTCACATCGGGATCCTGGAAGACCTCGACTTCGACCTGATCAAGGTCAGCCTCAAGGCGTTCGAAGTTCCGGTCCTCCTGGAGGCCTATCGTCGCTTCGCCCGTCTCGACAACCAGTATCCCCTCCACCTGGGCGTGACCGAGGCCGGTACCCCGCGGGCCGGAAGTGTCCGCTCGGCGGTCGGCATCGGCACTCTGCTCGCCCTCGGCATCGGAGACACGATCCGGGTCTCGCTGACGACTGACCCGGTCGAAGAGGTCTTCGTCGGCTATGAGATCCTCAAGAGTCTCGAGCTGCGCCAGAAGGGCGCGACGATGATTGCCTGTCCCACCTGCGGCCGGGTCGAGGTAGACCTGTTCAAGCTTGCGAACCAGGTGGACGACTTCCTGGCCTCGGTGGACGAGCCGATCCGGGTCGCGGTCATGGGCTGCGTGGTCAACGGTCCCGGCGAGTCACGTGATGCCGACGTAGGCCTGGCCGCCGGAAACCAGAAGGGCGTGATCTTCCGCAAGGGCAAGATCGTCCGCACCGTCGCCGAGGCCGACATGCTCGATGCCCTGAAGGCGGAGATCACCCAGGTGATCGCCGAGCGGCAGGCGGGCATCTTCCCCGAGGCCGACGACGAGTTCAGCCGGTACAAGCCGATGCTCACCCTGACATCCGTGAGCTGAGCGGTTCCTCGGCGACCCAATAGTTCAGGTCGCGGGACGAGCCGGAAGCGGATGGACCCGCCCCCGATACACGGTTGGACTGAACCCGGACGAGACGACTCTGTGGTAGACGAGACGAGGTAGAGCCACCATGCGGACGACGGCCGGACTCCGGCAGCGCGCGCGAGCGATCTTCATTATTGCGATCGTCCTGACCGCGTCCGTGGTCCATGCACCAGCGGTGGCGTCCCAGGCTACGCCGGCACTGTCGTGCGAGCCGCTAGCGGTATCCAACCCCGCCGCCACGCCGGTGGCCCCTAGCGTCGCCACCCCGCCCCCGCCCTTCACCGGCGAGACCGTTGCCATCTCGGTTGGGTACATCCCGATTTCCATCTACGCTCCGGTCTATCTGGCTGAGGCGAAGGGGTACTACGACGCCCTGGGACTCGACGTGACCCTGCAGGCCTTCGTCGGCGGCACCGACCCGATCGCCCTGACCGGCAGCGGGGAGCTCGACTTCGCGGCCGTCGGCGCCGGGCCCGCGTTCTGGAACTCCTTGGCCCTGGGCCTACCGGTCGAAATCGTCGCCCCCGGTCACGCCGAGGGCTCGCCGGTGGCGACACCGCTGATGATCTCCCGTGATGCCTGCCTCGCCGGCGAGATCGACTCCGTCGCCGACCTCGCCGGGCGACGGGTCTCGATCAACGCCCGCGGTGGCACCGAATATTGGCTGGGAGCGGCCCTGGCAACGGCTGGCCTGGGTATCGATGACGTCGACCTCCAGACGATCGGCTTCCCGGACGCCGTCGCCGCGCTGGACACCGGGGCGATCGACGCCGCGATGGTCGCCGAGCCGCTAGCGACCCTTGCCGAGCGGCAGGGCATCGCCGTCCGCCTCCTTCCCGATTTCCCGGTGCAGGAGATCCAGCCGACGGCCATCATCGGCAATCGGGACTTTGCCGACGAGAATCCCGAAGCCACGGTCGCCTTCGTCACCGCCTACTTGATGGCGGCTCGGGACCTCTCCGGTGGCTCCTTCAACGACCCTGCCAACCTGGCCATCATCTCCGAGTACACGAGCGTTCCGGCCGACCTACTGGCCGCATCGGTCCAGCCCCTGTACTTCCCCAACGGCGAGGTCAGCGTCGAGAGCCTGAACACGCTCCAGGCGTTCTTCTTGGAGCGTGGCCAATTGGACTATGGCGAACCGATCGATCCGACCACCGCCATCGACACCCAGTACGTCGAGGCGGCGTTGGCGGCGCTCGGCAGCTACGCGGCCGACTGACAGGGTGTCCATGCCGCTCGTGACCCGTGACCACTCCCCCACGACTCCGCTCGCCGGCCCTGCCTGGGGAGGAGGCGAGACGGAGAGTCATTCCCCCGCGTCGCCTGGCGCTGGGGACCAGGGTGCCCTGGTCACGGTCGATCGGGTGTCACAGTGGTTCCCGGGACTCGATGGTCCGGTAGAGATCCTGACCGACATTTCGATGACGCTGCGACCGGGCGAGTTCCGGGTGCTTGTCGGCCCATCAGGTTCCGGCAAGACGACCCTGCTGCGGATCGTGGCCGGGTTGGACCGGGCCACCGCCGGATCCGTCACGGCGAC
>CADCWH010000387.1 GCA_902806395.1 uncultured Thermomicrobiales bacterium
GACCACCTGGCCAGCGGTGACCGCGGACCCAAGAGGGTGGACCAGGTGCTTATTGGTCTCGGCCGGGGACGTACCGAGGGCGGCCGGGATATCGACGCGCATCGCGACGGTCCGGGGCTCGACCTGGGCGAGGACCGTGTCGGCGAAGACGCGCTTGCCCTCCCGGACCCGGACCTCGGCGTCAGCAGGGAAGTAGCGCCGGACGCAGAGCTCCTGTTCGCGTGCGAAGACCGCCTGGGTATGGGGGAAATTCAGGCTCATCCGTCGATCCTCTCTGGTCGCCGCTCCAGGGCCGCCGTCTCGCTACGCCCGTTCCGTCCGTCCCGCGCCCGTCTCACCACCGACGGCCGCGATCCACTGGCGGACCTGGCCGGTCCGAGCGACCGCGGGGCTGGGGAGAGGTTGGCGGCCCCTAGCGTCGATGATGAGGCCGGCCTCGCCCCCGGCAATGGGCCGCCCGGTTCCGAAGGTGACTGACTTGCCGGCGGGACCGGCACCGACCGACACCTTCTTCTCTGGCCGAACGACGACCGTGGCGAGTTCCCCGGCCCCGAGCGGCACGGTCACGATGGTGCCGGCCTGGACGGTCGCCTCGCGCGTCGGACCACCCTGGACCTGGACCTCAACCCGGCAGGCGATCTCACCGGGCTTGGGGATACTGGACAGGACGACCGCACTGCCGAGGTTTTGCAGCGTGTCGTGTCTAAAGACATCGGAGGCGACGGCCGGGTAGGTCATGCCGAGGGTCCCGACGACTGGCAGCAGCCCGTCTCGGTCCAGTGCGAGACCGACGATGCCGCTGGTCGGGACGTGGTAGA
This sequence comes from uncultured Thermomicrobiales bacterium, assembly GCA_902806395.1. The sequence continues at coordinate 819 of CADCWH010000387.1, forward strand.
GCCCGTCGAGGAGGCAGAGGGCGGCGAGGGGACCGTCGTGCCAGCGGTCGACTCCACCCCCGGCGATCAGGAGGTCGGCGGCTTCCAGGGCACCCGGGCGGGTGCGGTCCAGGTCGGCCGCGACACGTCGGATGACCTGTCGAAGCAGCGCCTGTTCGATCCGCACATCGACCTCTGCCTCGGGGGCGGCCCAGGGGCGGATAGCGCGGTTGAGTACCCAGGTGACGAGATCGTCAGCCTGGACATCGAATGGGAGCCAGGCGACCGCGCCGGCGACCTCCCGTGCGGTGAGGTTGACGATGCCAGCGTTGATGTCCAGGCGGGGAAAAGACGTCTGGGCATCCTCTTGGCCGGAGGCCCAGTGAGCGTGGGAGCCATCGTCGATACCGAACGTGAGGACGGCCTGACCCGAGACGCGGGCGATATAGCGGTTGACCAGGTCGACCGCGTGGGCCCGGGTAGGGACGGTGCCGACAACCTCGCGCAGGGCGGCACGCAGGTCGGTGCGGTCGATCCGCTCGGTCCAGTCGCCACGGGCCTCGGCCTCCAGTTCGTCGCCGAACTGCTCGCCGGTCTTGCCGGCCGGGGTGATCGAGCGGACCTTGGAACGGGAATTGAACAACGTCAAGGTGTGGCCGAGGACGGTGGGATCGCCGAAGATGACCCCGCGCCGGGGGCTGAGGCTGGTGCTGAGACCCCGCATCATCTGGATAGCCCTCGGTACGGCGACCGTCTGGTCACCATCGAGGAGGAGGACGATGGTGTCCGGTTGGTAGGCTCGAATGGTGTCGGACCAGGTCGGGACCCAGGTGGTGTCCTTTTTGTTGGCGGGCACCGAGGCCTGGAGGATCGAGACGTGGGTCTTGCGGAGGGCGGTGATCGCGGGCGCCAGCATCGGTGAGGGGCCGGTGTCGATCACGGCGATCCGGATGGGCTCACCGAGCGAGGAGCAGGCCAGCAACGCGTCGACGCCGTCGCCTCGCTGGCGCTGGGGCGTCAGGACGTTGTCACGCTCGATCAGGATCCGGCCGGCGTCCCATTCGATCTGGCGCAGGATCTGGAGCCAGCCGACCGAGACGTCATCGAATGGCAGGTCGAAGGTGGTCGGCCCTTCGGCCCGGGCCACGAGACGGATTGTCCCGGCGACCTGCTCCAGCAGGAACGCGCGGGTGGTGCCGCGACCAAAGTCCGCCACCAGGAGCGACTGGGGAGCGATCTCTTGGGCCCCGCTGGCTGAGCTGGAACTCGTGTTGGCTCGTGGGGCGACCATCACCGCATCCTCCCGATGGTGTTTGCCGCGGGCGACCTTGGCGACTGGACGATCGTTCGTTCGCAATGGGTGGCCGGAGAGTCCCAAGTGTGCACGTGGATCTGGGTCATCCGGCCGCCGACCTGATCGACGCTGCCGAAGGGTAGGAGGCGTGACAGGGACACCGGATCAACTGAACAGCCCCGGGGCGAGCAGTAGGAGCATGGCGAACACGATCAGCAGGACAGAGCCGACCATCAGCACCCTGGCGCCGAATCCGGCCCTTGACGACCGACCGGGTCGCTGCCCGGCCGTGCCGGAAGGTGCCAGTGGCGATGCATAGGGCAGGGAGAAGTCCTCGACCTTGCCGGTATCATCCGGCGGGGCTGACCAGCTCCTGGAGGTGTCAAACGTGACATCGGTATCTGGGGTAGGTAGGCTGGGCGGGGCGGTCGCGGCACGCGACGCCGCGACGTCAGCGGCCTCGGCGGCCGCCCGCGCCCGCTCTGAACGGGCGGCACGCTCATGTGCCTGACGGGCGGCGTCGGCGGTTGCCCGCGCGGCAGCCGCGCGCGCTCCCTCGGCGGCTTTAGCCTGGGCACGGGCCTCCATGTCGGCCTCGGCCTGCTTCGCCGCGCGGGACTGGGCCTCCTCGGTCTCGACCACCTGGCGGAGCCACGCCGGCAGATCGCTCTCAGAGATGAACGTCGTCGTGTCGACCTGTTCGGCGTGGGCCCGGCGGGAGGCGGCCGTCTCGGCGGGTCGCAATCCGGCCGAACGTCGCGTCACCTGGCCCGGCCCCGTGGCGGGATCGACCGCCGACGTCCCGGGCGCGGCGGGGGGCCGAGGGGAGGTCGGGATTGGCCCTTGTGGGACCTGGAAGGCCCTGGCCGATCCGGATGGCCCGGCCCCGGCCTCGGGAGGCGGCTGACTGCCGGTTGCCATCCCGCGGCCGGGGCCCGAGGGATCTGGCGTGATATCGGCACCCCACGGACGTGGGACGCTCCTCTCGGTCTCGACCCGCGATGTCCCAGCGGCCGAGAGGAGAGTAGTACCCGTACCGTCCGCTCCGGTCGCGGGCGCACGCTCCGGCGCGGTCGATCGTTCTGGCCAGGTGGATTCGGGAGTCGCGGTCCGGGCATCGCTCACCTGCCGCATGCCACAGTGAGTGCAGAATCCGGCGTCGGCACCGATCTCACCCTGGCATCGGGGACAGGAGACCTCCGGCGTCTCAAGGGACAAGACCCGGCCACAGACTCGGCAGGTCGCGTCAGACGGGCCATGCGTGGCCCCGCACTCTCGGCAATACATCCACATTCCTTCCGACAGCGGCCGCCCTCGGTCCACGGTGAGTGACCGGCAGCATGCATTCCTTCCCCGAGTATAGGGAGGGAGGTCCCACCGTCACGCCGCCCGATGGTCCTGATTTGACGGCCCAGGAAGTGGGACAGGTGACGGATGTCGCGGCCCGTCAGAAGGAGGGGCGGCCAGGGGGCGGGGTATGCTGTGATCGGATGCAGCAGGGCGGTGCCCGGCACCGGGTCGGGGGAGATGAGGGGTGATGACCGTGATTCGTTTGCCGTTTGGTGCTTGGCCTTCAGAACTGTCGGCGTCGGACGTGGCGTCGGGTGGAGTGCGGATCGGCCAGGTGGCAGTGGATGACGGGGTGGTCTACTGGCATGAGGGTCGGCCGGCCGAGGGTGGGCGGGGCGTCGTGGTCCGAGCGACGGGTGGACCGGGTCACGGGGACGTCACCGAGACGGTCGCCGGGCGTGAGCGCGCCGTCCATGTGGGGCGGGCGGACGTACTGCCGCCACCATGGGATGTGCGGACCAGGGTCCATGAGTACGGGGGAGGAGCGTTCGCGGTAGCGGGCGGAGTAATGGTCTTCTCCCATGGTGGTGACGGTCGACTGTATCGGGTCGACGGGGTGATGGGGTCTGACGACTCGGGAACATCACCGGCCGCGATCACGCAGGAGGGGATCGATCGCTATGCCGACCTGGTGATCGACCGGCGGCGCGGAATCGTCTTCGCGGTGCGGGAACGCCCAGGGGAAAGCGGGGCGGAGGACCACGCCCTGGTGGCGATACCGATCGACGGCGGGCCGGCCGATGTCATCTTCGCGGGCAGTGATTTCGTCAGTTCCCCTGCCCTCCACCCGGACGGGACCGCACTGGCCTGGCTCAGTTGGGACCACCCGGACATGCCGTGGGACGCTACGACGCTCTGGCGGGCACCGCTCGGGGAGGATGGCAGGGCGGGCGATGCGGTCCGTGTGGCAGGGGGATCGGGGGAGTCGCTGTTCCAACCACGCTGGTCGCCGGACGGGGACCTCTACGTCGTCTCGGACCGCAGTGGGTGGTGGAACCTGTACCGCGTCGCGGGAAACGCCCTAGAACCGGTCTGGCCAGGGGAGCGAGAGTCGGGGCTCCCGCAGTGGGTGTTCGGGCAATCGACCTATGATTTCATCGGACCCACCAGGGTAGCGATCGCGGCGGTCGAGGCGGGGACGTGGGGTCTGTGGTCGGTCGATGTCGAGCGCGGATTGGCAGAGCCGATCGATGTGCCGTTCACCGAGATCAGTGATGTCCGAGCCGACACCGGTGGGGTCGTGTTCCGGGCAGGCGCTCCGGACGAGCCAACGGCAGTCGTCCGGTGGGATGAGGCGACCCACGCGACGCGCGTCCTGAGCGCACCGATTCCCACTCCCCTGGCGGCCGATGCGATCTCCCGGCCCGAGCCGGTCACGTACCCGACCGGGGATGGAGCGGTGGCCCATGCGCTCTACTACCCCCCGACGAACCCGAGCGTCGCCGGTCCAGTTGACGCGTCACCGCCATTGATCGTCCAGAGCCACGGCGGACCGACCGGGGCGACCTCCACCGCCTTCGACGCTCGAGTGCAATTCTGGACGAGCCGCGGCTTCGCGGTGCTGGACGTCGACTATCGCGGCAGCACCGGTTACGGCCGCCCGTATCGGGAGGCACTCAGGGGTCAATGGGGCATCGTCGACGTGGAGGATTGCGTGTCCGGGGCACGCTACTTGGTCGAGCGGGGAGACGCCGACCCGGAGCGTCTGATCATCCGGGGCAGCAGCGCGAGCGGGTTCACGACCCTGTCGGCGCTGGCATTCCGGGACACCTTCCGGGCCGGGGCGAGCCTCTATGGGGTGGGAGACTTGGAAGCCTTGGTGCGAGACACCCACGCGTTCGAGTCCCGATACCTGGATCGGCTGGTCGGCCCCTATCCGGAGATGCGCGAGCTGTACCGCGAGCGGTCTCCGATCCACCATGTCGAGGGGTTCTCGTGCCCGCTGATCGTGCTGCAGGGGCTCGATGATCCGGTCGTGCCCCCAAACCAGGCCGAGGCGATCGTCGCGGCCGTCCGGTCGCGTAGGCTGCCGGTGGCCTATGTCGCGTTCCCGGGGGAGCGACACGGCTTCCGGCGAGCGGAGACGATCCAGCGGGCATTGGAAGCCGAACTGTCCTTCTACGGCCAGGTCTTCGGCTTCGTCCCGGCCGGGGAGATCGAACCGGTGGAGGTGGAGAACCTGCCGACTTCGGACTTTGCCGGAGGCGTCGATGTCCCCGCACCTGATGACCACCCCTAACCGTTCGCCGGTGGCACTTCACCTCGCAGATGGAGGTGGCCTGCGCCTCGACAGCGGTCGCGGTGGTCTAGGCTTGCCAAGCAGAATGAATGGGAGACTTGTCCCGGCGCGCGAGCTGGACAATCCTCCGGCGAACATGACAGGGAGCGGGGCGGATCACCACTCCCGGTTGGTCACCCCCGATCCGAGAGGGGTCACACGTCCGAACGATCGCCGTGCGGCGATTGGCTCTGTTTTCGGGACAGGGAACGGTCCGATTCCACGCACGGGCAACTGGACATCACGCGCCGTCTTCCCGGCCCGTTCTCACACGCCTTCGCCAGCGAGGGCGGCCTTAGGCTGGGCATCGCTCGACCGGGCCAGCGTGAGGACCGCATCGGCACCGACCGCAATCTCTGAAGCGACCTTGCCCCGGGCATCGACCAGCACGGCCGACGGCGTGCCGCTGGCGCCGAAGGCGTTGCCGACGGTGAAGCCCTGATCGAGGACCACCGGTGAGCGGAGGCCCATTGCCTTGTTCGCCTCGATGTCGCCCGTGGAGACCACGAGCATCTTCGGCGCCCCCTTCGGTGGCTTGGCATCCCAGGCCTTGAGGTCGTCGAGCATCCGGGCGCAGAAGCCGCAACCGGGATTCCAGAACACGACCAGGGTCCGACTGCCGCGGAGGCGAGCGAGGTCAACGGTCCGGCCGTTGAGGTCTGGCAGCACTACCTTGGGGGCTGGGTCACCGACCTTCGGTGTGGTGGGGGCGACCGGGGCAGCCGCACCATTCCCGTTCGGCGCGCTGCCACTTGGCGCCTCGCCCCGAGCCAGCGCCAGCACGGCCGGCGCGCCCACGGCGAGGGGGGACGCGATGCGTCCGCCCGGATCGACCAGTACCGCCGCCGGTGTCCCGGTCGCGCCGAACGCCCGTCCGGCCTCGAAGCCCTGGTCGAGGACCACCGGCGCGTGCAGGCCCATCGCCCGGTTGGCCTCCACCGTACCGGTGGAGACGACGAGCAGCTTCGGGGCCCCCGCGGGACGGTCCATCTCCCACGCCTTCAGGTCGTCCAACATCCTTGAGCAAAAGCCACATCCGGGATTCCAGAACAGGATGAGCGTCTGGTGACCGCGGAATCCGGCCACGCTCATGGAACGACCCTCGAGGTCGGGGAAGGTCAGCGTCGGGGCAAGGTCGCCGACCTGGGGAGTGGTCGACTCGCCGGGCCGCATGGGCGCCGTGCCGCCGTGGCCGTTGCCATTGACTCCCGCCATCGGAACAGGAGCGGGCAGACGCGCCAGGGCAGGCTGCGGAGCCGGGGTGGGGGGTGCCGCCGAGTCCGGACGTCCGACCGTGCGCGCCACCAGGGCGCGGACCGCGTCGGCCCCCGGGGCGAGCGGGCTGCCGACCGTACCGTCGGGTCGGACGACCACGGCGATCGGCGTGCCGTGGGCTTGGTAGGTTTCGGCGACTTCCTGATCCCGCTGCAGCAGGACATGAGTGAGTCCGTGCTCGGTCACCTTGGCCCGGTTCGCTTCCGGTGCACCGCGGCTGATGAGGGCGATGGTCAGGGCAGCGGCATGCTCTCGCTGCCAGCGGCCGAGGTCAGGCAACAGGGCGTTGCAAGGTCCGCGGCCGGGATCGGAAAACAGCAGTAGGGTGGGCTTGCCGGCCGCGCGCAGCGCGTCGAGGGTCATCGTCTCGCCGTAGAGCCCTGACAAGCTGAACGCCGGTGCGGGTGCGCCGACCGGCAACCCAAGGTCAGGTTCGGTCGGGGCCGCGACTGCCGTCGGACCGACGCCGCCCGCGTCGAGGCGTGACTCGAGGGCATCGAGGCGCCCCAGGATCCGCCCATTCTGACCCAGGAGGTGGACCAGCGCCCAGCCCCCGATGGCGAGCAGAGCAAGGCCA
>CADCWH010000388.1 GCA_902806395.1 uncultured Thermomicrobiales bacterium
CCGTGGTAGCGATCGAGTTCCGAGATGATCCGGTGCGCGGCCACGCGGTCGGCCGGGTCCCCCGACTGGCGATACCACACGCCCGGCGCTTTGATCGCCATGGCATTGTTGACGACGTGGGTGGTCAGGTCACGCTCCTCGCGCATGCTCCGTTCCCGCTGGGGAAACCGGGCGAAGTGGCCGCGCCAGTCGAAACCCTGCTCGTGGATCTTGGCCGCGAGCGCGAGGAGCCAGTCCTCCCCCGTCCGGTCGTGCAGCCAGTGGATGCTGACGACCAGATCGGCCCACCGGATCCGGGCCCAGGAGCGGAGGGGATGCCGGTCGAGGTCATCGTCCAACCAGCGGAGGAACCGGCCCATCGCCGGGATGACGCGCCCGTCCCCCGTCGCCTCGTGATACTGGGTGAGGGCCTTCAGGACGAGGTAGCGTGGCCAGGGGTCGTGCGGGTAGCTGGAGAGGTCCCGGCCCGACGCCACGTCCTTGTCGGTGCTGACCTTGGTATCCGTCTCGGTGCCGAACCAGCCGTCGGGCCGTTGGCGTGCCAAGATCTCCGCGACCCACCGGTGCACCTTTGCCTTCAGCCCTTCGTCGTCCAGGAGGAAGGCCAGGGGAACGATGCCATCAAGCCAGTACGGGCCCCGCTCCCAGCCGCTGGCCCCGCCGCCGATCCACGCACTCCGGGCGATGTCGGGCCAGAACTCGTCCAGGTGACCGGAGAGCCCGTCGGCCTGGATACGGAGCTGTCTAGCGAGCCAGCCGCCAGGACGGATCACGCCAAGCGGCAAGGGTCTGAAGGCGAGTGGGGCAAGCCCGGTCCCCGCGTCGTGGGTGGTCACGAACCGTCCTCCTGATGGTCGCCCCGGCGCGTCGATCAGCGGGCGGGGGAGACACCGACGCGCGAGTGGCGGCACCGAGGATCATACGGCCGCCGTCGCAGCCCGTCTCCGGGCGTCGCTCGGTGGATCCCCGCCGTGGTGCGGGGCCGGAGATGTGGAGATGTGGTGGCCGGGGTCGCGCGATCTGGGCACCGCGCCGCGTGCATCCCGGGGCAGGTGCCAGGAAGATTGGCCTCCATCGCGCGCTTGGCCGGTAGGGCATCGCCGGTGTCCGGCGATCGCCACGGGGGCAGTCAGGCGTCCGACATGTCTAGGGCGGCCAGGATGGCATCCCCCACGTCGCTGGTCGTCGCGGAACCGCCGAGGTCGGGGGTCAGGGTCCTCGCAGCGGTGGTCTGCTCGACCGCCCGCATCACGCGGGCGGCCTCGGCGCCGAGGCCGAGGTGGTCGAGCATCAGGGAGACGGTCCAGACCGCGGCGATCGGGTTGGCGATGCCCTGACCGGCGATGTCCGGGGCCGAGCCGTGGACCGGCTCGAACATGCTCGGGCGGCGCCGCTCGGGATCGAGGTTAGCGCTGGCGGCGATGCCCATGCTCCCGGCCAGGGCGCTGCCCAGGTCGGAGAGGATGTCGCCGAACAGGTTGGAGCCGACGACCACGTCCAGGGTGTCTGGGCGGAGGACGAAGCGGGCCGCCATCGCGTCCACCAGCCACTGCTCCGTCTCGACGTCGGGATACTCGGCGGCGACCCGGGCAAAGACCTCGTCCCAGAGGACCATCGCGTATTGCTGGGCGTTGCTCTTGGTGACGCTCGTCACCTTGCGGCGGGGCCGGGTCCGAGCCAGGTCGAAGGCGTAGCGGATGATGCGCTCGCAGCCATGCTCGGTGAACAGGGCCGACTGGATAGCGACGTTGCGGCCGTCTGGCCTGTCGCCGAGGTTGCGGCCACCGATCCCCGCGTACTCGCCCTCGGAATTCTCCCGCACGACGACCCAATCCATGGTCTCGGGCGTGGCCCGGCGCAGGGGGCTCTCGATCCCGGGCAGGAGGCGAACCGGCCGGACGCAGGCGTACTGGTCGAACCCCTGGCAAATCGCGAGGCGCAGTCCCCAGAGGCTGACGTGGTCCGGCACCCCGGGCCAGCCGACGGCGCCGAAGTAGATGGCATCCGCCCCAGTTAACTGGTCTAGACCGTCCCCGTCCATCATCAGGCCGGTCCGGAGATAATGGTCGCAGCCCCAGGGGTAGTGGTCGTAAGTGAAGCTGAACCGCCCGCCTGATGCTGCGGCGAGGGTGTCGAGGACGCGGAGTCCCTCGGGCACCACTTCCTGCCCGATCCCGTCACCGGGGATCACGGCGATGCGATACGTCCTCGTGTCCCCTGCTTGGCCCGACTCCCGTCCCATCCGGTCATGCCCCTTCGCTTAGAAGTCCATGTCCCCGACCGGGGCGGCGATGCGGCCGCGGGGCTTGGGAGCGCCGCGTTCCTCGGCGCCGGACTCAGCGTCTCGGCGCTGGTGGGTGACGTGGTCGAGTTCCTGCTGGATCTGCTCGAACCGAAATCGGACCCGCTGCTCGTGCAGGTACCAGATGTCCCGGCGCAGGCCGGCATCCACCTGCCGCAGGCCCTCCAACTCGCCGGTGAAGGCGGCGATGCGGTACTCCAGCTCCCGGTGGGTCTCGGAGAGCGCCTCGATCCGGCTACTGAGGCGCTCGGCCCGCTGCTCGATCACCTGGCGAAGGTCGGCGAAGCGGGCATCGCTGTCCTGCTGGATGTCGTCAGCCCGGTCCCGCAGGATGGCGTGGGTCTCGATCGTCTTCGCCTGGAACCTGGTGAAGTCGTCCCGGATGACCACGTCGACCGCCCGCAGTTCCTCGAACGTCGGGTCGATATGGACCAGCGAGCGCCGCGTCTCGTCCAGGATGTCGGCCAAGTGAGCTGCGTCGGCGCGCAGGTCGTCGATCCGGGCGGCGACGACGGCGCTGGTCTCGGCCACCTCGGCCACCCGACGGCGGGCGTCCTGGTCGACGATCTTGATCGCGTCCTCGGTCCGCAGGCCATCGCGGTGGATCTGGTCGATCTCGGTCCGCAGCAGGTCGAGGGCGTCGCGGAGTTGGTGATTGACCACGGCGTTGCGGTCGTTCTGGGCCGCGAAGTGCTCGATCGCCGCCGCGATCTCGTCGAACCGGCGCTCGAAGAGCCCCGTCGTGTCGACCTTCTGCCGCGACGCCTCCAGCAACTCGCCGACGTGGGCCTGGAGGGAGCGGATCGGCCGGATGGCGTCCTCGAACCGGTTCTCCAGATCCGCGACCTGCTGTCGGGTCCGGTTCTCGTCGAGGGCCCGGGCCTGGGCCGATTGCTGGGACTCCTGGCGAACCTGCTCCAGGCTGAGCCGGTTCTGGGCGACGCCGCTCTCGTAGATCTTGGCGAGCTCCTCCTGCCGGGTCTGACGGGAGATCAACTCCCGCAGACCTTGCCGCAGCTCATCCACCTGGCTCTGGAGGGTGGAGACCCGGGCCTCTTCCCGGCGCCGCCCGTCGTCCTCCCGGTAGGGAGAGGTTGATTGTCGTGCCCCGTTACCGGCGTTACTGGCCATCGCCGCGTTCTCCCCCGTCGCCACCCGGCACCTCACCGTCGAAGACGCCCAACGTCGCCACCACGCTCCGGGCCAGGGCGTGTGGATGGTAGCCGCCCTCCAGCACCGCCACCAGGCGGCCGGCGGCGGATTCGGCCGCCACCGCCATTATCCGGGCCGCCAGGGCGGCGAAGGCGGCCTCAGTCAACGTCAACCCGGCGAGAGGGTCCTCGCGGTGGGCGTCGAATCCGGCCGAGACCAATACCAGATCCGGCCGGAACGCCCGCAGCCGGGGCAGGACGTGGGTATCGAATGCCGCCAGGTAGGCATCGTCGCCCGTGCCCCAGGGAAGGGGCACATTGACGGTGGTCCCCACCCCCGCTCCCGCACCGGTCTCCGTCGCCGCACCGGTGCCCGGATAGGCCGGGTGCTGGTGAAGGGAAGCGTAGAGGACGGCCGGATCATCGTAGAAGATGTCCTGGGTGCCGTTCCCGTGGTGGACATCCCAGTCGAGGATAGCGACCCGCGCGACGCCGTCGGCGCGGGCGTGGGCCGCCGCGACCGCGACGTGGTTATACAGGCAGAAACCCATCCCCCGGCCCCGCGTGGCGTGGTGCCCCGGTGGCCGGACCAGGACGAACGCCCGGGGCACCGCTCCGCCCAGCACCGCATCGGTCGCCGCGATCACCGCGCCGGAGGCCAGGCGGGCCACGGCTGGCGAATCCGGCCGGACCACCGTGTCCAGGTCGAGGGAGCCTCCACCGCCTTCGGACAGGGTCCGTAGGCGCGCCAGGTAACCGTCGTGATGGACGCGGCCGAGTTGCTCGTCCGTGGCCTCGCCGAAGGCCACCTCGGGTCGCCCGGCCAGCAGGTCGAGGCGGCGCAATTCGGCGTGGGTCGCCCGCAGGCGACCGGGGTTCTCAGGATGATCGCCGGTGTCGTGACCGAGGAAGGCGTCCGACCACAGCACGGCGGTCGGCCGCCCGATCATCGGCCCGCGGTGCGCCCCGGGCTGGCTCGTCGGTAGGGCGAGGAGGTCATCCATAGGAGAAGGAGTATAGCGGTTCGCGGCCCAGCCTCCGGATCGATCTCCCCCGGTGATGCCCGGCCGCGCACCGCTCCCGGCCATGCGGGACGCGTTCACCGCCCACTCAGGCCCTGGGCTCGCGGTGCTCGCTGACGCCGCGACGGTCATGGTGATCCCCGGTGCGCGGTCGGGGCGGCCGGGGGCGCGTCTCGGGCGGACGAGACCGGCCATCCGGACGGGCCATGAAGCTCGTCGGGCCCGCGCTGAGGTAGATCAGGGCGCCGCCGATCGGCACGCAGAGGATCAGCAGGGCCCAGAGGACCTTGTTGTCGCCGCGGACCCGAGGTCGCCGGCGCAGGTCGCGGAGGGCATGGACCTGCAGGCCATACCAGACCAGGCTGACCGCTAGCGTCACCAGGATCAGGAGGACGGTGCCAAAAGTCACCCGCGGACACCCCCGCTACCCGACATCGAGGTACCGCGGGTCGTCGCCAGTCAGGAAGGGCAGGAAGCGGACCCCCGCCACCACGGCCGACGCTGGCAATTCGAACGCGACCCACCCCTCCCGGGCCACTCCCGGGACATAGGCG
>CADCWH010000389.1 GCA_902806395.1 uncultured Thermomicrobiales bacterium
CATGCGACAACATTCGTGTTCGGAGTTCGGAGGCCATGGTCCATGCCAGTGGAAATGATATGGAGGCCGGCCGTGCCGCGGAGCATGTCGGTACCAAGCGATGACCAAGACCCCGACGAGTCTCCGGGAGACGAAGCCAACGGGGAGATGGTACGGCGGCCGGTGACCGCGTCAGGTCAGGAGTGGGCGTCAACGGCACGGCGGCGACGCTCGCGATAGGCGAGGGTCGATTTTCGCAGTTCTCGGTGGACTCACTGCGGACTCAAGGATCTTTGCCGCTACCGAGGTTCCCGTCAGGGAGGACCACCCTGGCGCGACCGTCGTCTCCACGTCAAGTCCCTGCTCCGTGATGTCGGAGAGCCTGCGGACCGATTGATGTCCCATCGAACTCGATCAGGCGCTGCCACCGGCTGCGGTTGCACCCGGCGCCAGCGCGTCCTGAGAGTCAGCGACGTTGGCGCAGTGCGCCCAAGAGGGAGCAGTTCCCGAACCGTAGGAATGGCGTCGTCACGGCCCCGTCGGCCCCGGTGACCACGGCACGGGGAGTGCAGAGGCGGAGGCCACGTGAGTCGATGTGGCCGTCTGTTGCGAGGTCGTTGAACCCGGGGCGACGCACGATGGCGCCAGCCCGAACCGTATCTCGTCCCATGCGGTCGCGAGACACCTTCCGGACATCGAATGCGCCGCTCGTGGTCAGCGGGTCCGGATGAGGGGAGGAGAGGACATGACGCGCTACGGAGAACGGTCCGAGACGAACGACATCGCCGATCGGGGCCGGACGGCGGACCTGGGCATCCTGGCACTGCGGCTGGGCGTGGGCGGTCTGCTGGCTGGCCACGGGGCCCAGAAGTTATTCGGATGGTTCGGAGGGTACGGGTTGGAGGGGACCGGCGGTTGGCTCGAATCCCTGGGCCTGCGGCCGGGCAAGCGTTGGGCGACATTAGCGGGAGTCTCTGAGTTCGGGGGAGGGGCATTGACGGCGCTGGGTCTCGGTGGACCGATCGGGCCGATCGCCTTGCAGGGGGCGATGGCCACGGCCATCCGGCAGTCGCACTGGGGCAAGCCAGTGTGGGTGAGTGAGGGGGGCGCCGAGACGCCGCTGCTGTTCATGTTCTCCGGACTCGCGTTGGGGTTGACCGGGCCCGGTCGGTACTCGGTGGACAGGATGTTCGGCGTGAAGGTGCCGGTGGCCCTGACGGTGCTTACCGGTGCCGGCGTGGTGGCCGGTCTGATCATGACGGAACAGGTGACCGCGGCGGCGAAGCGGTCGTCTGATGAGGCAGTCGCGGGCGCGGAGCCGTCGGGCGAGGCGAACGACGCGGCGGCGAGCGGAGACGGTGAAGCGGAGGTGACCGGCACCTGAGTCCCGGTGTCTGCGATCCGGGCCGAGCGGGAATGCTCCGGGAGGGTCACCATCTGAGTCGAGTCACGGCAACCGGTCCGGGCGTGCACCTAGCCGGACGCGTCCGTGCTTGCGGTTGAGACGATCTCGCGGCTCGGGAGAGCGTGGGCCCGAGGGACGATCGTCCCTCGGGCCCATCTCTTGTCGGGATCAAGGGAATCCTCGTTCCTGGTCGGTAGTGATCCGGTGAAGGTCGCGCCACCGCCAGGAGCGTTCGCGGCGACGAGGTCGCCGCCGTGGGCGACGAGAATGCGACGGGCGATGGTCAGGCCCAGGCCCGCGCCACCGGTCTTCCTGCTCCGGGAAGCGTCTCCCCGGTAGAGGGGTGTGAAGAGGTGGGGAAGATCCACTGCCGCGATCCCGGGCCCGGAGTCGGTGACGGTGAAGGCAGTGGTGCCGTGCGGGCGACTGACGCAGCGGACCTGGATGGTGCCGCCCGCCGGGGTGTAGCGCAAGGCGTTGTCGAGCAGGTTCTCGATTGCCCTCGTCAACAGGTAGGCATCACCGTCGACCGGGCAGGGGATGGTGGACGTGACCACGAGCCGAATCTGGTGTGCGTCGGCACGAGGGACGAGATGGGCGACGAGGTCGGTGACCAGCGCGTTGAGGTCGAGGGGTTCCCGCACCGGGGACTGGTCGAGGTATTCGAGGCGGGTATAGGCGAACAGGTCGGCGACGAGACGTTCGAGGGCATCAGCCTTTTCCTCGGCAACGGAGAGGTAGTGCGCGGTCTTGGCGGGGGTGTCAGCGATGCCGGAGGTCAGGCCGGAAAGGTAGCCGCGCAGCGAGAAGAGGGGGGTGCGGAGGTCGTGGGCGATGGCGCTGATGAAGAGGCGCCGCTCCTGCTCGAGTTCCGCTTGGTGATGGAGGGAGGCTCGGAGTTCGTCGCTCATGCCCTGGAGAGCGGCGGTGAGGTGGGCGATCTCTCGAACCCGGGAGGTGGGGAGGGCAAGGTCCAGGTCGCCGGTGGCCGCGTGTCGCAGCGATTGGCTAGCGGCGGCGAGCGGTCGGACGACGGTCCGGCCCAGAAACCAGGCGATGGCGAGCACGGTCAGCATCAGAGAGATGAGCGCCGCGAGCGGGATCACCCATCGTGTCTCGAAGGCCGGGTACCACAGGTGTTCGTCGGCGTACACCAGTGCGACGCGCTCCGGCCCTGATCCGGAGACCGCGGCTCGGTCGATGACGCGCAGCGAGTCCAGGTCGTCCGGCGTGACCGGGTCGGCGGACGATCGGAATATCTCGCGATTCCCCTCAGAGAGGACGAACTCGATACCCGTGGCGGCGAGAGACGTCCGGGTCTCGACCTGCCACGCCGGATCCGACCAACGATCGGCATCGGCCAGGAGGCGTGAGACCGCCCGTTCCCCGGGACTCGTCCAAGTTTCCTGATAAACGAGCACCCTTAAGATGATCTCGGAGAAGGCCGAGGCGATCACCGGAACGGCGATGACCGCCACCAGGGCCAAGGCCAGCCACCCCCGGATTGGCAGGGTTCGACGAGGGAACCGGCGACGCGGGGTGTCTGGGGTCATGCCCGGCGCTCGGCTTCGAAGCGGTAGCCGACGCCCCAGACGGTGACGATGTAGCGGGGATCGGTGGGATCCTCCTCGATCTTCTCCCGCAGGCGGCTGATGTGGACGGTAAGCGTGTGGCGGTCGCCGTAGGCACCCCAGAGGGTCTCGTAGAGAAATTCGCGGGTGAGGGCCTGGCGAGGGTGCTCGGCGAGGAGTTGGAGGAGATCGAATTCGCGGGCCGCGAAGGCGACCGGCTGACCCCCGACGCAGACCTCGCGTGCCCCGATGTCGATGGTCAGGCGGCCGAAGTCGAGAAGCGCGGCGGTCTGGACGGGTTCC
This sequence comes from uncultured Thermomicrobiales bacterium, assembly GCA_902806395.1. The sequence continues at coordinate 3,259 of CADCWH010000389.1, forward strand.
CCACGGCGGGAGCGGCGGAGAACGGCCTTCACGCGGGCGACGACCTCGGCGGCGGTGGCGGACTTGACGATGTAGTCGTCGGCACCGAGGCCGAGACCGCGCAATTTGTCGCCGTCTTCGCCGCGGGCGCTGAGGAAGATGACGGGGAGATCCTCCTCGGAGCGATTGCCCGGCTGGTCAGTCCCAGTGTGTCCGGGAGTCCTCCCATGTGGGGCGCGGCCCGACACGCCAGCGCGGATACGGCGGAGTACGTCGAAGCCGGAGAGGCCTGGCATCATGACATCGAGGAGGACGCAGTCGACGGTCTGTCGGGCGAGGAGGGCAAGGGCCGTGGGACCGTCGGACGCGGTCAGCACGACATATCCTCCCGCTTCGAGGAAGTCGCGCATCAGTCCAACGATGTCATCCTCGTCATCCACGACCAGGACGGTGGGATGTCGCTCCATTGCCTCACCTTCCCGAGCATCGTCCGGACCAACCGGCTAGTCCTCGTGGATCTGGGTCGCCGCCGCGCCCCACCATCTTCCCACTGGCGGATGGCGGGCGCTAGCAGGGTCGAGGCATCCGGACATGGTCGTGATCGGGTGTTGGGATGCCGTTGACGGCTCGGGGGGCCACGGGCCCATCAACGGAAAATGCGTCGGCCCAGCGGCCGTGGTCGTCCGCGAGGTGACCGAGCTCGAGCATCGCCTGGTGGCCCAGGAGGCAGCCGCCGACGGCCAGGACGGCCGAATCGAATGAGCCGGCTCGCCCGTCTGGTGGCCGCCCTGG
>CADCWH010000390.1 GCA_902806395.1 uncultured Thermomicrobiales bacterium
GCTGACGGCGCGGATGGACCCCGACCTGCGGCTCGAGCGCGGCCAGCAGATCGAGGTCGCGGCCGAGCCGGAGCGACTCCACTTCTTCGACCCGAAGTCGGAGGAAGTCGTCGCCTAGCGAGACCTTCGGTCTCCGCGGATCAACGGACGCATGATGACAGGCGACGAGGGGGAGGGCCGATGGCCCGCCCCCTCGTCACGTCCGAATCATCAAGAGAGCCGTCACCATCCAGACCGGATGCTCACCACCGGTCGGTCCGCCCGGGGATGTCAGAAATCGCACGACACGTCGCGCCAGGGAAGGGCGGCCCCTCGACCAAGGCACCACGGTACCGGCAGGACAGGTCGGGATCGGCGCATCCTGACCTGTCCTGCGGGCCGCTGCCTCCCAATCACGGCAACCTATCGCGGGCGGTCATCGCCGTCACCTTGGCTACGGTGTTGGGCAGAGGGCCTATGCCGGAGCTGATCGCGCGAGGTCAGAGCCAGTGGGGCGATGCCGGTCGATCCCCTTACCCCTCCAACAGGAGCGACTCCGGATCTTCGAGCAACTCTTTGATGCGGACGAGGAACTGGACTGCTTCGCGACCGTCGACGATCCGGTGGTCGTAACTGAGGGCGACGTACATCATCGGACGGACGACCACCTCGTTGCCGATGGCGATCGGGCGCTTCTGGATGGTGTGCATGCCGAGGATGCCAACCTGGGGCGCGTTGAGGATCGGGGTCGAGAGGAGGGAGCCGAAGACGCCCCCGTTGGTGATCGTGAATGTGCCGCCCTGGAGATCGGAGAGGGCCAGGGTGTTGTCCCGGGCCTTGACGGCCAGCGCACCGATCTCCCGCTCGATCTCGGCGAAGCTCTTCCGGTCGGCGTCCCGGACCACTGGGACCACCAACCCCTCCTCGACCCCGACGGCGATCCCGATGTCGTAGTAGTGCTTCAGGACCAGTTCGTCGGTCCCGCGCATCTCGGCGTTGACGCGGGGGAACGCCTTCAGGGCGCCGATCGCGGCTTTTGTGAAGAACGACATGAACCCGAGTCCGACCCCGTGCCGTTCCTTGAAGGCGTCCTTGCGGCGAGACCGCACCTCCATCACCGCGGTCATGTCGATCTCGTTGAACGTGGTCAACATCGCCGCGGTCTGCTGGGCCTGGACCAGGCGTTGGGCGATCGTCTGGCGGCGACGGGATAGGCGGACGCGCTCCTCGCGGGGATCGGTCATCACCGGGCCTGGGGCGGCTGGCGTCCCCGCCGGGACGGACGCGATGGGGGGAGCCGTGGCGGGGGGCACCGGAGCCGTCGACGCCGACGCGCCTGCTCCCGGGGCAGCGGCGAGGGCCATCACATCCTCACGTGTGATCCTGCCGCCGGGACCGCTGCCGGTGACGCGGGCGAGATCGATGTGGTGTTCCTCGGCCAGGCGACGGACCAGGGGAGCGGCCCGGTTGGCGCCGTTGTCGAATGATGACGGCTGGCTCGGGCGCGTCTCCGGAGAGGTCCGGGTCGGGGGCTCGGGGGCCTGGGTCGCGGAGCCGACATCGGGAGCGGAGTCGGGGGTCGCCAGCGAACCGGGGGCGTCGGCGGGGGCCGGGGTCTCCGACACCGGCGCGATCGCCTCGGACCGGTCGGTCATCTCCGGGGTCCCCGAAGCCGCCGCCTGATCGACTGGCGCGGCGGCAGCATCGACGGAGGTCCCAGCGTCGGCTCCCGAACTGGGGCCGGCGCCGTTGGAGGCCTGAGCCCCAGCGTTGACCATGCCTAGGACTTCACCGACGGTGACGACGTCGCCCTCGTGCTTGTCGATCCGAGCCAAGACTCCGTCCTCGCTCGCGGTGACGTCGAGGTTGACCTTGTCAGTCTCCAACTCGACGATCGTCTCGCCCCGGCTCACCTCGTCGCCTTCCCCCTTCAACCACTGGCCGACCACCGCGTCGACCAGCGATTCGCCCAGGGGTGGCACCGTGATCTCGACCGCCATCTGTCCTCGCTCCCGCCGCTGGCATTCACTGCCGACCCCGTGGCCAGCGTCTCGTCATCCCCATGATCGTCCGGCACCGGCCGTCGTCGCCCGATGTCCGGAACCTGCGCGGCGATCAATCGTCTGGCGATCCAGCCGTGGCAACCTTGCCACCGGACCGCTTCGTCGCCCGCTTCCCGCCCGAACCATTGGTGCCGCCCGTCGCGGCAACGCCATTGGCCGCCCCGTTCGTCGCCGGGCGGCCACCCTGACCAGGGATCGCGTCCCGATCCGAAGCGGCGGCGGCAAAGGCCTCGCGAACGATCCGGGCTTGTTCCTCGGCGTGTTGGTCGGCGGAACCCTCGGCCGGACTCGCCCGCTCCCGCCGCCCGACGTAGCGGACCGGCAGGCGATCCCCTACGAGGCGGCGCAGTCGCGGCTCCATGAACGACCAGGCCCCCATGTTGCGCGGCTCTTCCTGTAGCCAGACGATCTCGGCCAAGTTGGGATAGCGATCGACCACGGCGCCGAGTGCGGTGTTCTGGAATGGGGCGAGTTGCTCGACCCGGGCCACCGCGACGGCCTCGGCGTCCCGGTCGACACTCTCCTCCAGGTCGATCGCGACCTTCCCGGAACAGAAGACCAGGCGGCGCACGGCCTCGAGCCGCCCGTCCGCGCGGTTGTCGTCGAGGACCGGCCGGAAGGTACCCTGCGAGAAGGCGGCCGGGGCCGATGCGGCGAGAGGATGCCGGAGCAGACTCTTTGGCGTCATCACGACCAAGGGACGGGGGTCGCTCTCAAGACGGGCAGCCTGGCGACGCAGGAGATGAAAGTACTGGGCGGCGCTCGTCACATTGGCGACCCGGATATTGTCGCCCGCCGCGAGTTGGAGGAACCGTTCCAAGCGGGCGCTGGAGTGCTCCGGTCCCTGTCCCTCGTAGCCGTGCGGCAGCAGGAGGACGAGCGACGGCGTCTGACGCCACTTGGCGCGGGCCGAGACCAGGAACTGGTCGATCAGCACCTGGGCCCCGTTGACGAAGTCGCCGAACTGCGCCTCCCAGAGAACCAAGGTCTCAGGGGAATGGACGCTGTAGCCATACTCGAAGCCAACCGCTGCCGCCTCTGAAAGGGGACTGTTGTAGACCGCGAACGAGGCTTGGGCATCAGGGATCTGGAGCAGGGGGACGTGGGCCTCGCCCGTCTTGGCGTCATGCAGGACCAAGTGGCGCTGGCTGAAGGTGCCGCGCTCGGCATCCTGACCGGAGAGGCGGATGGGAGTCCCGTCGGCGAGGATGGCCGCGAAGGCGAGCGACTCGGCGTGGGCCCAGTCGATCGTGCCGCCCTCGGCATCGAGGATGCCTCGTCGGCGACCCCACTGGCGGGCCAGCTTGGGATGGGCGGAGAACGATTCTGGTAGGGCGTGGATGACCTCGTGGTACCGGGCCAGGCGCTCGGCGTCGATCGCGGTCTCGACCTCCTGGCGGTCCCCCTTGGTGGGTTCGGGATCGTCGGGCGGCAGGTCACCCTCGGTGACCGAGCGGCGCTTCTCGGCCAGGGCCTCCAAGGCATCACGCTCGATCGCCTTGGCGTCGTCGGCCGAAATCAGGCCCCGCTCGACCAACCGCTGGGCCCACTGGGCCCGGACCGTCGGGTGCTTCGTGACGATCGCGTACATCCGGGGCTGGGTAAAGGCGGGCTCGTCACCCTCGTTGTGGCCCCAGCGGCGGTAGCCGACCAGGTCGATCAGGAAATCCTTATGGAACGTCTCGCGGTAGGCGACCGCCAGGCGGGTCGCCGCCAGGCACGCCTCCGGATCGTCGGCGTTGACGTGCACGATCGGGATCTCGAACCCCTTCGCCAGATCGCTGGCGTACAGGGTCGAGCGAGAGTCATGGGTGTCGGTCGTATAGCCGATCTGGTTATTGACGATGATGTGGATCGTGCCGCAGACGCTGTATCCCGCTAGGCCGGAGAGGTTCAACGTCTCGGCGACGATGCCTTGACCGGGGAAGGCGGCGTCGCCGTGGAGCAGGATCGCCAGGCTGCCCTTGGGATCGCAGCGGGGCTCCCCGGCGGCGTCTCGGGAATCCTGGCTGGCCCGGGCCATGCCGACCACGACCGGGTTGACGAACTCCAGGTGACTCGGGTTCGGGGCCAGTACCAGGGGCACCTCGACGACGGACCCCGTCCGAGGGTCGCGGGTCCGCTTGGCGCCCTGGTGATACTTCACGTCGCCGGTGCGGTCATCGGAGACATCGCTGGGGGCCGTCGCGCCGCGGCTACGTCGCCCCTCGAAGGCAGCCAGGATCGCCTCGTAGGGCTTGCCGAGGACGTGGGTCAGGACATTGAGCCGGCCCCGGTGGGCCATACCCATCACGACCTCCCGCGTCCCGGCGGCGGCTGAGCGGCTGATCACGTCGTCCAGCATCGGGACGAGGATGTCATTCCCCTCGATGGAGAACCGCTTCTGGCCCAGGTAGGTCTGGTGGAGGAAC
>CADCWH010000391.1 GCA_902806395.1 uncultured Thermomicrobiales bacterium
ATGCTGCTCGCCTTCTGGCAGGCGGCCGAGCGGCTCGGGGCACGGGTGATCGGCCACGCGCCGGTGACCGGCATCCGGGTCGAGGGCGGCGCGGTGACGGCCGTCGAGACGCCCCACGGCGAGATCCGAACGCCGCTGGTCGTCGACAGCGCTGGGGTCTGGTCGCGGATCGTCGGGCGGATGGCGGGAGCGGACGTCCCGGTCCAGCCGGTCCGGCACCACCTGCGGATCACCTCGCCGGTCGCCGGAATCGAGGCCAAGCAGCCCGTCGTCCGGCTGATCGACGCGGCGACCTACGTCCGGCCGGCCCGCGGCGGCGTCATGTACGGCGGCTTCGAGCAGGACCCGCTGGCCCTCGACCCGGAGACGATCGAGGGCTTCTCGATGGACAAGCTCCCGTTCGACCACCACGTCAACGACCGCTTCCGCGACGCCGTCCTCGACGAGTTCCCCGACCTCGCCACCACGACCGTCCAAGAGCAGCGCGGGGGCATGTTCACGATGACGGCCGACGGCATGTTCCTGGTCGGCCCGTCGGACGCGGCGCGGGGCTTCTGGGTCGCCAGCGGCTGCAACGGCAGCGGCTTCTCGCTCTCGGCCGGCATCGGCAGCGTCTTGGCCGAGTGGATCGTCGGTGGCGCCCCGCCCTTCGACGTCTCCGCCCTCGACCCCAACCGCTTCGCCGCCGAGAACCTGAGTGACGACCAGCTACGGGACGCCGGTATCTGGCAGTACGTGAACTACTACACCCCGGCGGGCGTGTAGGGATGGCTGGCTAAGGTATGGAGGGGCCATTTCCGAGGTCCCTACATTCGATGTCCAGTGCGGCGGGGTAATGAGCTTGTTCTGACCGCCCCGGCCTGATCCGGACATTGCACAGCGTCGGGCGTCCGTGTAGGGCTCCCGTACGCTGACGATGCCGGTCAGCGACCCGCAGGGATCTCAGAGCTTCGACCTACCCCTCCAACCCCAGCAGGTCGTCGATGGTCTCCTGGTCGATCAGCGACCACGTCGTGGTGATCAGGTCGTCCGCATCGAACACGTACCAGCTCAAGCCTGTGACGCTCGCCCGCCGATCGCCCCTCGACGTCAGCACAATCGTCCGGACGACGACCGCGTCGCCGCTGGCGATCGCCTCGTCGACCACGACCCCGTAGTCGTCGTACGTCTCCGCGATGTAGGCGGCGCGGTTCTCCAACCGGGTCGCCAGCGCCCCGAGGCCTGGCTCCCGTCCGGGGTAGGGGCTCCGGAAGTCCGGTGACGCCAGCTCCCGCAGCGCGTCGACGTCCGACCGGCCGTAGACCGCCGTCTCCCACCGGGTCGCCCGCCGCAACCGTTCCTGGGTCCGCGCGTCCGCCTCGGGAGTGGCCCTGGGCGTCGCCTCCTGCACGGCACTCACCCCGACCGGCCCGAGCGCCGTCCCGGCGAGCATCCCGACGATGACCGTCCGACGATCGATGGAACCCATCCCCAACCCCTCCGTACCCATGCCCGGACCGTGACCGACGAGTCGTCAGTCTACGCCCGTGCCCGGACATCCCAACACGAACGAGGGTCGATGCCGCCATGCGTCCAAATCGGTCGGGTTCGACCCGTAATCCAGGGAGCTCGCAAAGGGCTACCGTGCAGGAACGGGTCGCCGAGAGCCGGTTGGGCATGGATCTGCGCCCACGGCCGCGCGCCGCAGGATTCGACAAGGTGCGCCCCTTCGACCCTCCAGCGACTATCCCCCTCTCTCCGCACCCAGCGCGTGAATCGCTTACACCCCCGTGTTGACACCGGTGAACGCCCTCTCTAGAATCCGGCAACCGATCGCAGCACCGTTTCTTCGCCCCATCGAGCCTCGCAGGGAGACTCGCCCGTTGGCCACCTCTGTCAATCACCTCGACAGCTTGAGCACGCGGCAAGGCCAAGCGCCGCCGATGCCGGCCGCGGCGTCCGCCGGCGGGGCCGTCGCCATGCGGGTCGCGGGTGTCTCCAAGCACTACAAGACCGCCTCCGGCTCGGTCCACGCGCTCGAGGACATCGACCTCGACGTCCGCGAGGGCGAGTTCGTCACCATCCTCGGCCCGTCCGGCTGCGGCAAGACGACCCTGCTCTGGGGTATGTCCGGGCTGCACGAGCTCACCCGCGGCACGGTCACCCTCAACGGCACCCCGGTCAACGGGCCGCGGCCGGAGATCGGGATGATCTTCCAGGAGGCCAATCTCCTCCCCTGGCGCACCCTCCGCCGGAACATCCTCTTCCCCTTCGAGATCAAGAAGATCGACCCCAAGCCCTACGAGGCCCGCATCGACGGTCTCCTCAACGAGGTCGGCCTGGCCGGGTTCGACGGCAAGTTCCCGCGGGAGCTCTCCGGCGGCATGCAGCAGCGCGCCAGCATCGTCCGCTGCCTCAGCTTCGACCCCCAGGTCATCCTGATGGACGAGCCGTTCGGCGCGCTCGACGCCTTCACCCGCGACGAGATGAACCTGCTCATCCAGCAGATCTGGATGGAGACCCGCAAGACGATCGTCTTCGTCACCCACAACGTGACCGAGGCGATCTTCCTGGCCGACCGCGTCGTCGTCATGTCGCCCCGGCCGGGCCG
>CADCWH010000392.1 GCA_902806395.1 uncultured Thermomicrobiales bacterium
TCACGACCTCCCGCGTCCCGGCGGCGGCTGAGCGGCTGATCACGTCGTCCAGCATCGGGACGAGGATGTCATTCCCCTCGATGGAGAACCGCTTCTGGCCCAGGTAGGTCTGGTGGAGGAACCGCTCGAAGGTCTCGACGGCGGTCAGGCGGTGGAGCAGGGCCACCTTGGCGTCGTCGGTCAACGGCGTGACGGGTTGGCTCTCGACCGCATTCCGGAGCCACGTCCGTTCCGCCGGCACCTGGATGTGATCGAAGTCGTAGCCGACCGTGCCGGTGTAGACCCGACGGAGGCGACTGATAGCCTCGGCGGCTTTGGCGGTCCCGGTGGCGAGGGGGGTCTCGACGAGGACGGCCGGCAGGCCAGCCAGCGTCTCCTCGGTCAGGCCGTGCGCCTCCGGCAGCAGCTCTGGGGCACCTGGCGGATCGCTCCCCAGGGGGTCCAGGCGAACGGCCAGGTGCCCATATTCCCGGATCGCGGTCGTCAGGTTGACGACGCCCACGATCCTGTCCACGTCGAACTCTGGTGAGGCGGGTTCGGCGGGCGGTGCCGCGACGGGGGCTGGGGCCATGCCGGCGGTAGAGGTCACCGGAGAGGCCGTAGTCGCCGGGCTGGCGAGGGCACCCAGAATCGCCGGGTCGAGGCTGGCGAACGTGGCCCTGGTCTCGGGGTCGACCGCGTCGGGGTTCTCCCGGTAGCGGTCATACAGTTCCAGGACATACCCGGCGTTCGGGCCAAAGAACCGCGTCGGATCAACGGAGCCGGGGGCGGGCACGACCGCATCGCCGGCTGGCCGGGGTCGAGTGGAACTCGTCATCGCTGCCCCATCAGTTCCTTCCCGCGCGGCACGCGTGGACGCGTCGGGCCTATCGTCACGGACGGCGTGGGTCGCAGGTGGGGCGGGGCTAGGTCGAGTCGGCCGGAACAGGCGAGGCCTCGCCGTCCCATCTCCCGCCCGAGGTGGCGTCTCCGGCCAAGTTTAGCACGCTCAACCGGGCCACTGCGGCGCAGGCCGGTGCCGCCGACGCGCCGCGGCGCGTCGGCGGTGGGACGCCGCGAAGGACCGCCGGGGTGAGAATCACCGGGCATCCCGCCCGGCCGACATGACCCATGGAGCGTGGGAATCGGTCTTTCCCGCCGGGGGCTCCGGTCATCCGGGACGACCTCCGCCGATGGGGTGACGAGTCCGGACGTGGGCGGTCCCTGTGCTGGAATCGACAGCGTCACTTCTGCCGCGCTGGCCGTCACACGGCCATCGGTCACCGCCACCCCGTCCGACGGCGTCCACCTGGACCAGATGGTGGCGATGGCCGACCGCAGACTCTACGCCGACACGGCCCCGCACCAGGTCGCCGGCGACGGGGCCTCCCGTGGGAACTTGGCGATGGGCGCAGGGCCATACCCGGCGGACGTCACCCAGTCAATGGCTCAGATCGTCCACACGTGATTGTGGACCACGGCTGGTTGGCCCGGTTCACCCGGGCGACCTATGACACGACCACGGACCCGGTCATGTTGTCGTGGAACGAGCAGATGTACTCGTAGGTGCCTGGTTCGGTAAACGTGAACGTGAACTCGTCACCTTTGCTCATGTCGCCCGACGCGAGGGCCCGGTCGTCGGAGGTCGACGTCACGGTATGCGGGAACAGGTCGTTGTTGACCCATCGCACCGTCGTCCCAACCGGCACCTCAAGCGTCGCGTCGCGGTAGGCGAAGTCGGTGATCTCGACGGTCACCTCCGCCTCGACCGCCGCGCCCGCCTCTGGCGACGCGCTGGGGCTGGCCACGACGCCACCGCCATCGTCCTCGGGCTTGGCGAGACTCAGGAAAAACCGGACCTCCGTCTCGTCCCCGGTCGCGGTCAGGATGCCGATGCCACTGAGACCAGACCCATTGAGTTCGGCCAGGCCGATTACCAACCTGTCCTCGACCACGACACCGCCCAGGTCACCGCAGGCGACGTAGGTGCCCATGTCGTCCGCGCTCAGATGGACATTGAGCGCGTGAGGTTCGGCCAGGAGATCGTCCAGCGAGGCGGGGATGGTCGTAGTGCTCTCGGCGATGATCACCGCCGGATTGGTCCCCTCCTGGTCGCCATCCTGCTGTCCGGCGTCGGTGAGGGGATACTCGACCCCTCCCAAGGCATCACAGGTCCCGGTGTGGATGTGGGCGGGATAGGGCCTCACCCCAGAGTGGTCGTCATGTAAGCCCGCGCGGGCCTCGGCCCAACCGGGCGAGATGACGGCAGCGAGCAGCACGATGGTCAGGACACCGGACCGGATCGACCGGCCCGTGTGAGCGGGGCGAATGAGACGTGACATAGGTTGCAACCTTCTGGGCACGAAGGGGATCCCGGCGGAACATCCGCATCGGCGTGTTGATGGAGCTATCGATGGTGTCGCAGCGGTCCTGGCGGTCGATTCCTAGATGCCTGGACGCCTCGTACCACCGGTGTGGGTCCATGCACCGACGGGCGCGAGCGGGGGCCGTCGCGGCGCGACGGCCCCCTACCCGCGGATCGGCTTCGCCCGGTGTCCAATGGTGCACCCGGCCCGCCTCGAGATTTGCTTAGGTGACGATCACCGTGCCGGACATGTTGCCGTGGTACTCGCAGAAGTACTCGTAAGTGCCGGCCTCGGTGAAGGTGAAGGTGAACTCGTCGCCCTGGTCCAACTTATCGGACTGGAAGACCCTCCCTCCCGGGGTCGAGGTCACCGTGTGAGGGACGGAGTCGTTGTTGACCCAGCGCACGGTGGTGCCGACCGCGACTTCCAGCGTCCCCTCGCCGTAGGCGAAGTCCACGATCTCAACCGTGACCTCCTCACTCATGGCGTCGGCGGCATCGGCCGAACCGGCCGCGGGGGAACCCTCGGCGTCGTCGGCCGTCGGGGTGGCTCCGGCGTCGCCGGACTGGGTCAGATAGAACGAGACCTCGAGGCCCTCGTCCGAATCGGTCAGGATGCCGATACCGCTCAGGCCGGAGTCATTCAGCTCGGTCAGCCCGATCACCAGCTCGTCATCGACGACGACCCCGCCGATATCGCCACAGGCGACGTAGGTGCCCATGTCATCGGCACTCATGTGGACGTTGACCGCGTGGGGCTCGGTCAGGAGATCGTCCAGGGTGGTCTCGACCACGGTGGTGCTGGCGCTCACGGCGACCGATGGGGCGGTGCCCTCCTGGTCGCCTTCCGGTGCGGCGGCATCGCTGAGAGGGAACTCGACCCCCCCGAGCTCGTCACAGGTACCCGAGTGGATATGGGCAGGATATGGCCCGCCGGACTGGTCATCCTGGCTCGATGCCAGGGCCGAGAGCCCGCCCGAGGCGATGAGAGCCGTCACCAGGACGATGGCGAACGCGACGAACGGGACAGACGTGATGCGATGACTGGACGACATGCGCGGTTTCCTCCTAGACGAAACGCGGTCGGCCCGATGAGTAACCGACCCTATTATCTTACATACACCGTCAGGACCAAACCGGATCACACGCCACATGGGGATGGCGGCAATCGAGGGTGACCTCTACGGGATCAGGGCAGTCACCGCGTGGCTCGGGACCTGGGGATCCGCCCGGCTTCGGTGACCCAGGCGGAGCCGCAAGCCGGATCCTCGTCGCTCGGTAGGATGACCCGACGGCCCCCGATGGGCGCGACATCGCCTCCCACCGAGGCCAGGTCACTCAGGGCCGAGCGGCTGGTCGGCGGGGTGGTCCGTGGGCGGTTGACGGGACCAGGGTTCGTTGCTACCCTGCCGCATCCCTGGTCCAGGACCGGACGGGACAGCAAGACCGATCCGGAATGTGACCTCCGAGTGCCTTGGTCGTCGTGACCGGGGCGCGAGAATCCACCAAGGAGACTGACTCATGGGACGTTCGACCTGCCCCGCCGCAGCCGAAGACGTCGCCCGTCTCTCACGCCGGACCCTGGTCAGCGGGGCGGCCGCCGCGTCCGCCTTGGCAATCGCCGGGTCGAGCCACGGGACGCTAGCGGCCGCGTTCCGCCCCTCGCCGGGAGGGTTCGCCCGCCTCCAAGCCGACGGGAAGATCCTGATCGGCACCCTAGGTGAGGCCAAGACGGTCAACCCGTTCCAGACGGATGAGTCCGAGGGCGACTGGCGCTGCAAGATGCTCTACGACGAGTTCGTCCGGCCCGACCCCGAGACCTACGCCGCGACGCCCGGCCTCGCCGCCTCCTGGGATATCCAGGACTTGGTGATCACCTTCACGATCCAACCGAACGCGAAGTTCTCCGACGGCACCGACGTCACCGCCGAGGACGTCAAGTTCACCCTGGAAGGTTTCCTCGATCCTCAGACGGCGTCGCCACGGGCAGTCAAGTTCGAGAAGATCGCCGGTGCCCCGGCCGCGGGCGGCACCATGCCGGCCGAGGGGATCTCCGGCATCGAGGTGGTCGACCCGAAGACGGTCAGGATCACGCTGGCTGAACCAGATGCGGCCTTCCTCTATAACTTGCGCTTCCTCTTCGTCGTGCCCCGGGCCCTGCTGGAAGGCAAAGACCTCAGCGCCGCCTCGACCGATCCGTTCTTCCAGTCACCGATCGGTGCCGGCCCCTACACCTTCACGAGTTGGAGTGTCGGGGCGGACTTCGTCGCCGAGGCCAATCCGAACTTCTGGGAGGGTGCGCCGGTGATCCCCGGGTTCACCCACCGGACCATCCCGGATTCCTCCGCCCTGGTCAGCGCCCTCCAAGCCGGTGATATCGATGGCTCGCTCTACGCGGCGCCGACGTTGGCATCGGACCTGGAGGCGGACCCGAACCTGACGATCCTCGTGCCGCCCTTTGCTTCCCCGAACGGGACGCTGTTCAATTGCCGCGTGGCACCGCTCGATAACCCCTCGGTGCGCCGGGCGATCGCGATGGCGGTCAATGTGCCGGAGTACGTCTCGTCCTCGTTGCTCGGTCTCGGCACCGCCGGCCTCGGACCGATCGCCCCCGACAGCTGGGCCCACGACCCCAACCTGGAACCCATCCCGTTTGACCAGGCCCAAGCACAGGCGTTGCTCACCGAGGCCGGAATCGGCGAGATTGAGCTCTCGATGCTCTGCAACGCGGGGAATGTCCTGCGCGAGGACTGGCTGATCCGCAGCCAGGCCGACCTGGCATCGGTCGGCATCACCCTCAATGTCGAATTCATCGAGTGGGCCTCCCTAGTCGAGCGCGTCACCGAGACGCGCGATTTCGAACTGATCGGCGCCGACTTCGCTGGGGTGACGGCGGAACCGAGTGAACTCTTTGAGCAGTTCCACTCGACCTCGTCCCAGAACCACTCCGGATACGCCAATCCGGAACTGGACGAACTGCTGGTCCAGGCCCGGGAGACGCTCGACCAGGAAGCGGCCAAGCCCATCTACGCCGAAATCCAGAGCATCCTGATGCAGGATGTCCCGTTCCACTGGGCCTGGTACCGGCCGTTCATCCATGTCATCCGCAACGACTACTCCGGATACACCGGCAGTAACCTCGAGGGCGGCCTGTTCCGGACGCTGCCGAGCATGACGGGCAGCCCGACCGTCTAGACGCTCCCTTGACCGGTGCGGTCCCGGATGGGGCCGCACCGGTCGGGCTGACATGGCGGGAGGAGCCGTGCCATGACGAGTGCGACCACGGCCTACATGGTCCGGCGGGTGATCCTGCTTATCCCGCTGATGCTCGGCTTGAGCATGCTGATGTTTGGCTTGATCCATGCCGCGCCGGGTGACCCAGTCGTCGCCCTGCTCGGGCCACGGGCTGCCGCGGACCCCCGTGTCATGGACCAGGCCCGCGAGAACTACGGGCTGAACGATCCCCTCCCGCTCCAGTACCTCACGTGGTTGGGCAACGTCCTTCAGGGGGACCTTGGCCGCTCCTATGCCTTCAACAATGTGCCAGTCCTGGACCTGCTCGGGGAGAGAGCCTGGGCAACCATCCAACTCCAGGGCGTGGCGCTGTTTTTGGCCCTGCTGATCGCCGTGCCGGTCGGCATCCTCTCCGCGACGCGGCAGTACTCCCCGACCGACAATGCCGTCACGGTCGGTTCGTTCATCGGCCTGGCGCTGCCGAACTTTTGGCTGGCCCTGCTTCTCCAGATCTGGCTGGCGGTGGAACTGGGCTGGCTGCCGGTGCTCAGCGCCGGCCAGGGCTCCGTCCCCTGGCCGGAACGGTTGCAATACTTCGTGATGCCGGTGATGGTCGCGGCCCTGCCCAGCGTGGCCTACTTCGCCCGCTTCATGCGGTCGGCGATGCTCGAGGTGGTTGGCCAGGACTTCGTCAGGGTGGCCCACGCCAAGGGACTGCCACCCCGCCGGGTCTTGTATCGCCACGCCCTACGCAACGCCCTGATCCCGATGGTCACCGTGGTCGGCCTCCAGTTGCCCCAGATCCTGAGTGGGACGGTGATCATCGAGCAGATCTTCGCCTGGCCCGGCCTTGGTGACCTCGCATACGGTGCCATCACCCGCCGCGATTACCCGGTCATCTTGGGTGTGACCCTGGTCGCGGGGTTCGCAGTGATGGTCGCCAGCGTGATCACCGATTTCGTCTATGTCCTGGTCGACCCGAGGGTGAAGCTCACCGGCTCGTAGGGAGCGGGTACGACGTGGCGGGAGGGCCGATGTCCGGGACAGGAGCGGGGATGGGGCGGGCGAATATCGCGCCGGTCGCGGCGGCGGCGGAACTGACCGGGGATGCGGCACGGCGATCAGCCCTGCTTGAGAGGGTCGGGAGCCGGCGTCGCTACCCCGTCGTGCGCAGGTTCCTCCGCAACCGGCTGGCGGTGGCGGGTCTCGTCGTGATCGTCCTGCTCTATGCCGCCGCACTCGCCGCCCCGCTGATCCAGCGCTACGACGAGAACATGCTCACGCCAGGGCTACGGAACCAGCCGCCCTCGGCCGAGCACTGGGCGGGCACCGACCGCAACACCCGCGACTCCTGGGCCCGGCTGGTCGTTGGGGGGCGAGTCTCGCTGGCGGCGGGGTTCGCGGCGGTGGTGATGGTGATGTCGATCGGGATCACCCTCGGCGCCCTGGCGGGGTTCTTCGGTGGAATCGTCGACCAACTCGTGATGCGGACGACCGATGTCCTGCTCTCTGTCCCGCTGATCCTGCTCCTGATCACCGCTGCATCGCTCTTCGAACCCAGTTTGGTCACCACCATCGCGGTGATCGGCGCCACCTCCTGGCCCGGCACCGCCCGCCTGGTCCGGGGCCAGTTCCTGGCGCTGAAGAGCACCGAGTACGTCACCGCGGCCCGGGCGATCGGTGCGGCCCCGGGCCGGATCATGGCCCGCCACCTGTTCCCGAACGCCCTGGCGGTGATCATCGTCCAAGCCACCATCTGGCTGTCCTACGCGATCCTGCTGGAGGCGAGCCTGAGCTACCTCGGATTGGGTGTCCAGATCCCGACCCCGTCGTGGGGCAACATGCTCCAGGACGGGCAGCGGGACCTGCAATCGGGCGCCTGGTGGCTGACCCTGTTCCCGGGCTTGGCGATCTTCGTGACGGTGCTGTCCTTCAACCTGATGGGGGACGGTTTGCGTGACGCGCTGGATCCCCGGCACCGGGCTCGCTGACAGGGCGCGACGCACGAGGGACGCATCGCTGGGGCCCGAACCGAACGGCTTGACCATCCGGCGACCGACCGGGCAACGACGAGGGAGGAAACGCGAAGATGGGCAAGGGGAAGAAGAAGGACCGCGCGAAGGAAGCCCAGCCCAAGGGCGACGAGCACGGGGCCGATGTCCCGGGCGCGGTCGCCGGTGCCCCGCGCCAAGGATCGGGGGCAATGACGACGGCGACGAACGGGAGCACCGGGGACGCGGAAATCGCGGCGTCCGCTCGGCGACCGGGCGACGACCCGGGAACGACCCCGTCGATGGACTGGTTCATCGCCCCGCAGGAATACGCGGCCCGGGTGATCCGGGTCCGGGGCGAGTTGGTCCGGCGTGAACTCGACGCCCTGGTGCTGTTCCACCCGATCCGGATGGCCTATGTTTCCGGCTTCCACCACCTCAGCACCGAACGGCCGATGGCGATCGTGGTGCCGCTCGACTCGACCGAGGGCCTCGGGGCCCTGGTGCCCCACCTGGAACAGGAGCACATCCAGACGGCCCATGGCATCTCCCGCGTCAAGGTCTACCCGGAATACCCCACCGGCGGGACCAAGCACCCGATGCGGCACCTGGCTGACCTGCTGGCCGAAATGGGACTGGGGAGTCGGACGGCCCGGATCGGCTACGACTCGGATGGCTACCTCGACATCAACGGCTACGACGGTCCGACACTGGCGAGCGTGGTCGCGGAGGGAGCCACCGCGGTCCCAGCGCGGGACCTGATCGACCGGATGCGGGCCGTGAAGAGCACCGCCGAGCTGTCGATGATCCGCCAGAGTTGCCAGTGGGGCAACCTGGCCCACCGCCTGATGCATGAGAACCTGGAATTGGGCCGGACGGAGATGGACATCTCGCTAGAGGCCAGCACCGAAGCCAGCCGGATGATGATCGCCACCCTCGGTCCGACCTACCGGCCGCTCTCGATCGGCTGGGGGATGCCTGCCCTGGCGATGTTCCACGCCGGGGCCAACACCTCGCTCCCCCACGGCCTCTCCAACGCTGTGGGTCTGCGTCCCGGCGACATCCTGGTGACCGGGGCCGGGGCCGATGTCGGCGGGTACCAGTCCGAGTTGGAGCGGACGATGATCATGGGCGAGCCGTCGGCGGAGTTCGTCCGCCACTACGATCTGATGATGCGCCTCCAGCAGGCCGGGTTCGACGCCCTGCGACCGGGCCGCACCCTGGCCGAGGCCGAGTCGGATGTGTCGGCCGCCTTCGCCGAACTAGGGGTGGCGGAGATGCAGCGCCACCACACCGGTCACGGTATCGGTCTGGAGGGCCACGAGGCGCCCTTCATCGACAAGGGTGATCCGACCCCGATCACGGAGGGGATGGTCCTCTCGGTCGAGCCAGGACTCTACGTTCCCGGCCTAGGTGGTTTCCGCCACTCGGACACGGTCGTCGTCACCGCCGGTGGCGTCGAACGCCTGACCTACTACCCGCGAGACCTAGAGGCGATGATCGTCCCGATCTGATGCCGGGGGCGTGACAGCCGGCGTGCGGGAATGGGAGGGGGCCTCACGGCCCCACCCGTCGCCATGGTCGCCATGCGTGGCGTCTATGCGGGCCCGGTCGGCGGCACCGGATCACCGATCTGGCCGGCAAGGGTCAACGTCCCGCTCGGCTCGGTGACGCCCGGCGGTTCATTGGTCACGCCGATCGACACATACTGTGCGAACGCGCCGGGCGCCTGCAGGGGCACGACGGCATCATTCCCGGTGCCCGCGGTGAAGCGACTGGCGGCGATACGCTGGTCATCGGCGGTGAAGAGCCAGACCTGGAACTCCTCCCCCGCTTCCAGGGGAGGAAGGTCGTTCGCGACCAGGAGAGCGGTGTCGGTGTCGGGGTCGGCGTAGAGCAGCCCGGTCGTGCCGGTCGGACTCTGGGGGTCGCCGAGGGCAAAGACGACCGCCCCATCGCCGACGATGCCGGTGATCGTCTCCTCATCCCTGACCCGGTCCAAGTCGCGTTGGAGCCGCAAGTTCCAACCGGCGAGCCCCACGATGAGGACCAAGACCGCGGCCACCAGGCCCAGGCGACCCACCGACGACCAGCGTCGGTCTCTCGCCGACGCGGGAAACGGCAATGGGTAAGCGGACGGGACAGGCGCTCCTGGTGCAACGACCCGTTCCGCGGACGTGGTCGGAGTCGGCACCGAGGAGGATCTGGTCCCTGCCGACGGGCTGGCCGGGATTTCGACCGAGCGGGCGAGCAGAGCGACCTTGACGGCGGGACGCGGCGTCGCGGGCTGGAGCATCGCGCCGACGACGAGCACGTCGTCGAGTTCCGCCTGACACGACGGGCAGCCGACGAGGTGGTCCTCGACCGTGGCCATCTCGGCATCGCCCAGCGCGCCGATGGCATAGTCGGGGAGCAGTTCCACCATATCCGGATGGAGTGGTCGCCGCTCGTCGTTCACGTCACTCCCATGAAACGTTGACCGTTGACGTGGCCCA
>CADCWH010000393.1 GCA_902806395.1 uncultured Thermomicrobiales bacterium
ACGCGGACCTCGTGGTGGAAGTCGTCCGCCCATACGCCATCCAACCCCTCGCCGCCCTTGTCCACCGGGCGGATGCGGGAAACGTCGTTGCGGGCGTCCTCGGCGTAGACCACGATGCCGCGGGGGGCGGCGATCTCCCGGGCCCGGGCCGTCAATTCGGCCACCAGGTGGACCGGGCTATCGTCGATGATCGCGTCGGTCGCGTCGAGGCGGAAACCGTCCATGTGGTACTCGGCGACCCAGGCCAGAGCGTTCGAGATCGCGAGTTCGCGGACCCGCTCGTGCCCGGGGCCGTCGTAGTTGATCCCCTCGCCCCAGGGGGACATGTGGCGGTCGGTGAAGTAGTCCTCGCTGAACGCCCGCAGGTAGTTCCCCTCGGGACCGAAGTGGTTGTAGACCACGTCGAGGATGACGCCGAGGCCTAGACCGTGGGCCGTATCGACCAGGCGGCGCAGGTCGTCCGGGCGGCCGTAGGCGTGGTTTGGGGCGAACAGGTCGACGCCGTCGTACCCCCAGTTCCAGCGTCCGGAACTCTGCGCGACCGGCATCAGCTCGATCACGGTGACGCCGAGGCGCTTCAGCTCTGGGAGTTGCCCGGCCAGGGCGGCGAAGGTGCCCTCTGGAGTCATCGTGCCGACGTGGACCTCGTAGATCACCTGGCCGTCGGCGGAGAGTCCGGGCCAGTCGCTGTCGGTCCAGGCGAAGGTGGCAGGGTCGATCACCTCCGAGGCGCCGTGGACCCCGTCCGGCTGGGACCGGCTATAGGGGTCGGGGAAGCCATCGCCCTGACCCCCGAGCACGAAGCGGTACCGCGCCCCGGCACCGATGCCCGGCACCGTGACGTCCCACGTCCCGTCGCCGGCACGGGTCATCGGGTGCGTCGTCGGTCCACCGTCTCCCTCGATCCGGACATCGATCCGGTCGGCCTCCGGCGCCCAGACGCCGAAGCGGACGCCGCCGGACCCCACATTGGCCCCGAGCGGCGGCGCCCAGGCCATCCCACCACCCTCAGTCCCCGGGGTGTCTCCAGCGGTCGTCCGTCCCGTCTCGGTGATGGACCTATCGGTCGTGGGGGTGGTCATCGGGTCTCCTCGGATACGGATTCGGGCTGGCCACGGGGATCCCACCGGGTCGACCGCTCTGCGGGTTATGGAGGTAGGTCCGTCGATGGCGATAGGTTCGGCAGGGGGATCGGCGATGGGAGCGGGGTGAGGCGGTCGGATGATCCCGCGGCCCCGGGCGGTCCCCACCGCCGTCGTCAGACGGTCGCCTGGCGCTCCAGGACCGCGATCGGGAAGGTCGAGAGGGCGTCGGCCAGGCGAACGGTCAGCCGGGCGGCGTCGGCACTCATCGGGACGTCGGTGTCGGTGAGGAGGTCACGATAGGTGCCGCCGGCCGCCTCGCGGGGCAGTTCGACGGTGGTCTCCCCCCAGATCGCCTCGCCCAGAGGCGCCACCGTCGCCCCGCCGGTCAGGCCGTGGTTCAACCGGGGGACGATCACCACGATCTCCTGGGCCGGGCCTCCGGCCGTCGGGGGAAGGCGTCGGGCGAAGGCGACGACGTGGTCGGCCCGGGGGCCGGAGGCCGCCAGCGGTAGGTACTCGCCGCGCTCGAAGAGGTCCGGCGCCTCGGCTCGGGCCCGCAGCAGGGTCGCGGTCAGGTAGAGCTTCACCCGCCCGTCCTCCCAGCGCTCCAGGAGCTCGGCCGCCAGGGCCCGCTTGTCGCGTCGCCGGGAGAGGTCGCGCAGCAGGCGGGAGCGCAGGTCGTAGTCGACCGGTCGGCGGTTATCGGGATCGACCAGGCTGAGGTCCCAGAGTTCGGTCCCCTGGTAGACGTCGGGCATCCCCGGGGCGGTCAGGCGCAGCGCCTGCTGGGCCAGGCCGTTCATCGCCCCCACGGTCGCCACCTTGGCTTGCAAGGTGGCGAAATCGGCCAGGAATCCCGCGCCGGCCTCACGGTCCAGGACGCGGCGGACGAACGCGACCAGCGCCGAGTCGTACTCCTCGTTTGGGTTGACCCAGCTCGTCTGGACCTGGGCCTCGCGGGCGGCCTTGTCCATATAGGCCACGATCCGGTCGACGAAGGTCTCCCAGGCGTCGTCGGACAGGCTCGCCACGTCGAGGGGCCAGGCACCGAGCAGGGTCTGGTAGAGCAGGTACTCGTCGTTGCGGTCCGGGGCATAGCCCCCCGCGACGCGCGTTCGCGCCTTGCGGTTCAGGCGGGCCCAGCGGTTGAGGGCGATCCTCCACTCCCTGGGCACTTCGGAGAGGACCGAGATGCGGGCCCGGACGTCCTCGCTGCGCTTGGTGTCGTGGGTGGAGGAACTGAGCATGGCGTTGGGCCAGTGACGGGCCCGCTCGGCGTTCTCCCGGTGGAACGCGGCCACCGGCACGCCGAAGGTCGTCGGATCGCCGCCCACCTCGTTGAGCGAGGTCAGCCGGTTGTAGCGATAGAAGGCGGTGTCCTCCAGCCCCTTGGCCATGACGGGACCGCTGAGTTGCTGGAACCGCATCGCGAAGGCGCACTGGGTGGCCCGCTGCTCGGGGGAACCCGTGCCCCCCTGGAGCAGGAGGACATCGCGCAGGAAGTGGAACACGGTCCGGTCGGTGGCGGGGTTGCGCCGGATGGCGGCGGCGACCGCCGTCTCGATCGTCCTCCGGTCGCTGGCGGAGATGTCCTCGCCATCGCAGGTGACGTAGGTGCGGTAGACCGGGAAGCAGGCGATCACCTCGCGCAGGGCATCGCGCAGGTTATTGAGGGTGAAATCGCGCAGGCGGCGGTTCTGCTCGGCGATCCGGTCCAGCGAGCTGGCCAGGACCGCGACCTCGCTGGCCAGTCCGACCCGCATGATCAGGCGCTTGCAGTCGTAGACCATGTCGGCGAACGAGACCTTGTGACCCAGGAACCGGGTGTAGACCTCGTCGAACGGCTTGCGGCCCGCCGGGTCGACGAATAGGCCGCCGACGGCGTTGGCGAACTCGTAGCCGGTGGTGCCGTGGACCGCCCAGTCTCTGGGCAACGCCTCGCCGTGCTCGACGATCTTCTCGACAAGTAGGTAGATCGGACGGGGATCGAGGCGCCCGCTCGCCACCGCCGCGTCCAGGGTCGCGTCGAGGCGAGGGCGCATGGCTTCCCATTGGCGGCCCCGCTCCTGGCTCCGGGCGACTTCCTCGGGCGAGGCCAGCACCGTACCGCCGGGCACCGTCTCCTCGTCCCCGACCGCCCGTCGCCGGGCGACCTCGACCCGGTAGGCTCGTTGGAGGCGGGTGACGTAGGCGGCGGGGTCATACAGGCCGTCGACGTGGTCCAGGCGCAGGCCGTGGACCTTGCCCTCGGCCAGCAGCGAGAGGGTCAATTCGTGGGCGGCGGCGAAGACGGCCGGCTCCTCCTGACGAACGGCGGCGAGCTCGTTGATGGCGAAGAAGCGACGGTAGTTGATCTCCTCCGCCGCCACCCGCCACGAGGCCATCCGGTACGACTGGGCCTCGAGCAGTTCGTCCATCAGGTCGAACGAGGCCGGGTCGCCAGGGGTGCCGTGGTAATCCGCGATGGCCCGGGCAATCGCCTGGCGGACCGGTTCAGAGCGGCGGGCTACCTCGGAGAGGCGTCGCTTGGCAACCGTCTGCTCCCGCTGCCGGTCCGCCACCCGGCCGGGGTCGGCCTCGGTCTGGGCGGGCAGTTGCTCGAAGGCAAAGACGATGCTCTGGAATTCCAGCAGGTCCGGGTCGTCCGGCATCAAGGTGGCGACCAGCTCCGGCAGGTGGCGACGGAGGATGGCGGGGTAGCTGGGCGGGGCGACCGGCAGACGATTCTCGTAGTAGTCGATCGCGAAGGTCCCCGCGTCCTCGTCGAACCCCAGCACGAAGTCGCCCTGCTCGAGGACGATGCCATATTGGTCCCCCAGGAAGGGCAACAGCACCTTGTCCCGCAGGTCGGGCTTGATGGGGTCCCAGTCGATATCGAAGAAGCCGGAGTGGGGCGAACTGCGGCCGTTCTCCAACACGTCCATCCACCAGGCGTTGGTACCCCGGCCGATACCCATGTGGTTGGGGACGAAGTCGAGGATGTGCCCCAGGTCGTGCCGGTCCAGCGCGGCCAGGAAGGCCTCGTAATCGCCATCCTCGCCGAGTTCAGGGTTGAGTCGGTTGTAGTCGTCCACGTCGTAGCCGTGGGTACTGCCGGGACGGGCCTTGAGGTAAGGCGATGCGTAGATGTCACTGACGCCCAGCTCGGCCAGGTACGGCACTACGCGGCGGGCGTCACGGAACGTGAAGTCGCCGTTGAGCTGGAGACGGTACGTGGCCCGGGGCACCCGGGCCGCCCCCGGCACCCCGGGCATCAATCCCTCGACCATGGCGTCGAGGGCGGCCTCTTCGGCGACCCGCGCGGCCTCGGCGGCGGCCATCTCTGCCGCCTCGCCAACTCGGGCCCCGACATCCTCGACGGTAATGGCATCGGTGGCCGGCGCGGTGCCGACCGCCCCGAGCGCCGTCGCTATCACCCCGGAGACGCCCGTCGTGCGGTCTGCCGCGCCCGCCGAGGTGGTCAGTGTCTGCGCTCGATGCGTCACCGCTGCGTCCTCACTCGTCCTGGCTGTCGAGGGGACGGTGGCGTCCGTGTCTCGGACCCAGTCTCACGCCGTTCCCACCGGGGGCAGGAGCCGGGCGCACGCCGTACTCGTCACCGATCGCGGGCCCATCTCACCGGGGGTGACGACGGTGCCACCCGGCGAGGACGGTCCCGACCCCTACGACTCCATCATGTCGATGGGCCGGTACCGCAAGGGGCGGACCATAGTCAGGTGGGTGATGCCGGCGACCTCGAACCGGCGGCCACGGGGGACGAAGCCGAGGCGGCCATAGAACGCGACGGCATGGGCCTGGGCACTGATCGCCACGGACGGGACCACCATGGCGTCGGCGTGGTCCAGCAACAGGGAGACGACGCTGGCCCCGAGGCCGCGACCCCGCCACTCTGGCAGGGTCGCCACCCAGGTGATCTGACCCGACGCCTGGCCGACCTCGTCCAGGTAGCCGGCGACGGTCAGACGGGCGGCGCTGACGATCACGTTTCCGCCCTCACCGTCGGGCACTTCGGCCACGGCGTGGGTGCCGCCCGCGTCGTCGTCGTCGGTGGCCCGGTCGCTGATCAGGCCCTGCTCGTCGCGGAAGACTCGCTCCCGGATCGCCACCACGGCCTCGAAGTCCCGCCGGGACCGGATGAGCCGGACCCGGGTGACGGGGGCACCCCCGGTTCCGTCATCCGCGTCCGGTGTCGCCCCGGCGATCCCCGTGCCCCGGTGCCTGCCCACCGTCTCCCGATCGTCGACACCGTCCCAGACGGGTCGCGCCGTTCGCTTCCCGATCACCGTCCGCTCCCGCTGGCCCGGCGTCGTGGACCGCTGGCGCTCGCCGGCTCGACCCCGTTGGTCATCACCCGCTCCCAATCCGCCCGCTGTCCGTCGAGCCAGGCCCGGTGGGTGGCCATCGCGGCGGCCGCCTCATTCGCCTGGGCCGCCACCCGACCCGGCGCGGTGCCGCCAGGCACGTCCCGGGCCGCCACGCTGGAGGCGGCGTCGAGGGGCGGCCGTCGCCTGGCGAAGACGGGGTGTGCCGCCGCCCATTCGTCGTCGGTGAGGTCGGAAAAGGTGATCCCCCGCCCGACGCACTCCCCGACCAGGCGTCCCACCACGCCGTGGGCTTCACGGAAGGGAACCCCCTCCCGGGCTAGCAGGTCGGCGGCGTCGGTGGCGAGCGAGAAGTCCGCCACGGCGGCCTCGGTCAGACGGTCGGTCCGGAACCGCAGGGTGGCGATCATCGGCGGCACTACATCGAGGGTCGCGACGAGGGTATCGATCGTGTCGAACAGCCCCTCCTTGTCCTCCTGCATGTCCTTGTTATAGGTAAGGGGGAGGCCCTTGACCGTGGTCAGTAGGGCCACCAGGTGGCCGAAGACGCGGCCCGTCTTGCCCCGGGCCAGCTCGGCGACGTCGGCGTTCTTCTTCTGGGGCATGATCGAGCTGCCAGTCGAGAAGGCGTCGGCGACGTCGGCGAACCGGAACTCGGCCGACGACCAGAGGATGACCTCGTCGGCCAGGCGGGAGACGTGCAGCATGACCAGCGAGCAGGCGTGCAGGACATCGAGGACGAAGTCGCGGTCGGAGACGGCATCGAGGCTATTGGCCGAGATGGCGGCGAACCCTAACTCGGACGCAACGCCCTCCCGGTCGATCGGATAGGTGACCCCAGCCAGCGCCCCCGCCCCGAGGGGCATCACGTCGGTGCGGCGGTGGGCCTGGCGAAGGCGGTCTAGGTCGCGGTCCAGCATCGCCACGTAGGCCAGCAGGTGGTGGGCGAGGAGGACGGGCTGGGCCCGCTGGAGATGGGTGTATCCGGGCATCACCGTGTCGGGATGGTCGGCAGCCACCGTCATCAGGGCGGTCGCGAGGTCCAGTGCCCCGGCGGCGACGGCCAGGATGGCCCCCTTGGTCCAGAGCCGGAGGTCGGTGGCGACCTGGTCGTTGCGGCTGCGGGCGGTGTGCAACTTGGCCGTGACGGCGCCGGCGACCTCCCGCAGGTGGCGCTCGACCCCGGTGTGGACGTCTTCGTCGGCGACCGTCAGGGCGAAGGTCCCGTCATCGACCCGGCCCCGGACGGCGACCAGCCCGGCGATCAGGTCCCCGGCCTCGGCGGGAGAGATGATGCCGGTGCGTCCCAGCATCCGGGCATGGGCGATCGAGCCCTGGATATCCTCGCGGACCATCCGGACATCGAAGCCGACCGAGGCGTTGAACGCTTCGAGACGGGCGTCCGGCGGGGCAGAGAACCGGCCCCCCCAGGCCTTGGTGCGGTCGTCCACGGTGCTCCTCTGGTGTGGGGAATTGGCGATGATGTGGTGAGATCGTGACGGACTGATGATCCTGATGCCGGGGGCCAGGATACCACCCGGCCGGACCCGGGCCGTGGCAGTGAGGGCACGAAGCGTCGTACGGATTGACACCGGGGCAATCGCTCTGGTAGCGTCAATGGCATCCATGGTGTAGGTGGGTCGGCCGGTGTCCCGTCGGAGGGGTCAGGGTCACCCGGGTGGCTGCCCGCGTTCCGCTCCCTGCCCATGTCTCGGCCGATCCCGCCCAGGGCATCGCGTCGTCATGCTCTCCCTTCGCCCCCATCGCCGTGGCTCCCCGGAGTCCCTACCCGTCGTGAGGCATGCCCGGTGACCGTTGTCCGGCCGCGAATCAGCCGTCGCTCCCACCCGTCCCTGGTCATCCTGGTCGTGCTGCTGATCCTGCTGGGCAGTGGGCCGGCCGTGGCGGCCCAGGACTCCGGGACCGGTGGCGGGATACCGCCGGTGATGACGGCCAGGGTGACCGGGGCCGAGGCGATCAACATCCGCGAATGTCCGGAGATCACCTGCGAGGTCGTCTCGGTCGCCGAGCTCGGCGATGCCGTCGAGGTGACCGGTGAGCCGGAGGACGGGTTTACCCCGGTCCGCCATGCCGGCGAGGACGGCTATGCCTACGACCTGTTCCTCGGCCGGGAGGGGATGCCCGTCCCCCGCTTCGTCGAGGGAGCCCCCGGTTGCGACCGGATCGCGCTGGCCTTCAACGTCGGGCAGGGCTTCGCGCCCAGCGTCGGCATCCTCGACATCCTGGCGCGGGAGAAGGTCGACGCGACCTTCTTCGTGATGGGCTGGTGGGCGGAGGAGAACCCGGAACTGGTCGCACGGATGGTCGAGTTGGGCTTCGAGGTCGGGAGCCACGGTGACCAGCCCATCGCCCTGACCAACCGGACCGACGCGGAGGTCGTCCAGGACGTCGAGGACGCGGCGGCCCGCATCCGGGCGATCATCGGCGACGACCTGGGTCCCGCCTTCACCCCCTACGCCGCCGCGATCGACGACCGGGTCCGGGCGCTGGTGGCCAGCACGGGCTACATGCCGGTCGGCTGGCGGATCACCTCCGACGACTGGGATTACGATTCGACCGCCGAGGCGGTCTGGGCGAACGTCGTCCCGAACGTCTACGACGGGGCGATCGTGGAGCTGCACTTCGACGGCCCCGCGACCGAAGCCTCCACCCAGACCGCCCTGCCCTGGATCATCGAGGGCCTGACCCGGCGCGGCTACGAATTCGTCACCGTCTCGGAGATGATGCTCCCTTGCGGCGCGGCCGAGGCGGCCGCGACCAGCGCGGCGGCGACGAGCGCGGCGGTCGACGAGGCAGCGGCGACCCTCGATGCCGACTCTCGGCCAGGGACACCACCGCCAGCGCGGACCAGGAGCCCACGTCGGCGATCGTAGGCAGATCTCGCCCCGCCGACAGAGACAGTAGGGGAATCCAACGGGTGACACCCGGCCGGATACGGCCGTCGGGGGCGGGCCGACGCGGGTCCCGCCCATGACATCACACCCCGGCGCACTCCCAGCACGCAGAACCCCACTCCGCCACCGGTGCCGATCCGACGCGTCGGCCCCCCGTCCGCCTGGTCGCCGGCGCTGGGTCCAAATCGTCGGGCCCGGTCAAGCAGGTGACGGGGACGTCTCCGGCAGGCATCGCACCTCGGTTTGGTGGGGGCCGACGACGGACGACAGTTTGGTGCCGCGGACACCCAGCGATCCGACCGGCCGCCGGTCCACCGTGCCCAGCCTGACCACCGTCTCGATCAGTCCCAGCCCGAGATCGAGTGGTGCCATCTGACGCAAGTCCGGGGACGCCCACGACTGGGTCGCCATACTCACCGCGACGGTGTTGACGGATTGGGCGTCGCAGGAGTCTCTGCGTGACTGCCCGCGCATGCCGTTGGTGCTTCCCCGCATCCCGCTGGCCCGGGTAGACGGGGTGCCCGTCGCCAACTGCTTGGCGCGACCTCCTGATGCACGGCATGACCGGTCACCAGGTGTGGAGGTAGCGCTCGGTGCCGCGATGTGGGCGCGCTAGTCCCCACTCCCTTAGGACCCTGGTTGACAGCGTTTGGTGATCTCGATAGGATAGAACATCTGGTCTGTACGTTCGGTCAGCGAGGGTGTACGAAATGGCAGAAGTCGTGGTCTTTCACCATGCGCAGGGGCTGACCCCGGGCGTCGTCGCCTTCGCCGACGAGCTGCGTCGCGCCGGGCACACCGTGCATACGCCCGACCTCTTCGAGGGCCGCACCTTCGACACCGTGGAGGAGGGAGTGGGACACGCGGGCAATATCGGCTTCGGCGAGGTCATGGAGCGCGGCGTCCGGGTCGCCGACGGGCTTCCCGCCGACCTGGTGTACGCCGGCTTTTCCCTGGGCGTGATGTCGGCGCAGAAGTTGGCCCAAACGCGGCCCGGCGCCCGCGGTGCCCTGCTCTTCCACGCCTGTCTCCCGACCTCGGAATTCGGTGCTGCCTGGCCGAGCGGCGTGCCGGTGCAGGTGCACGGCATGGACGCCGACCCGTTCTTCGCCGACGAAGGCGACCTCGACGCCGCCCGGGCGCTCGTCTCCGAAGCCCAGGACGCGGAGTTGTTCCTCTATCCCGGCGACCAGCACCTCTTCGCCGACAGTTCGTTGCCCTCGTACGATGCCGGCGCCACCGAGCTGTTGACCGGGCGCGTGCTCGCATTCCTCGACGGCCTCGAGGAGGGTGCCGCGGTGATCCACCAGGGCGAGCACAGTCGCCCCGGTCCTCCCGCCGCGGGCGACGAGACCGCCACGCTCCTGGGTGCCTTGGAACGCAACCGGGCGACCCTGGCCTGGAAGTGTGGCGGATTGGACGCGGCCGGCCTGCGCACGACGCTTGGCCCCTCGTCGATCACGCTCGGGGGCCTGCTCAAGCACCTCGCCAACGTCGAAGATGATTGGTTCTCCCGGAAGCTGCATGGGCGAAGCCCAGTGGCTCCGTGGGACACGGTGGACTGGGACGCCGACCCCGACTGGGACTGGGACTCGGCAGCCGAGGACACCCCAGAGGCGCTCTACGCACTCTGGCAGGACGCCGTGGCCCGATCCCGTTCGCTCGTCACGGAGGCGCTGGACGACGGTGGGTTGGACCGGCTAGCCCGGTTCACCTGGCCGGACGGTCAGTCACCGAGCTTGCGGCGGATGCTGATCGACATGATCGAGGAGTACGCGCGTCACACCGGGCATGCCGACCTCATCCGGGAGTCCATCGACGGACTCACCGGCGAGTAGCCATGACCGAGCGGCACTCGCCACGCAGTTTGACGGGACCGACGGCGTCGGGGGCAGGAGGCTGGTGTTCGAGGGCGCATGCGCACACGTTCGTACCGGATCGTTCCTGGTGCGCGTCACCCTGGTGGACGTCATCGGGCGGCCGGACGTCGCTGACGCGGCGCCAGTCGCTCGGCGTCGCCGATGTCGCGCATTCGCCCTTCGGACCCAGTGAACCGGTCCCACACCGCCCATCACGCCGTGGGACCGGACCGCCAGCGCCGGTCTGGCCGGCCTCGATGCCACCCGCGCCAGCCATGGGTCGGCGAGGGCCACGCTGATGCAGGTCATACCGGACGCTACCGACCGCAGCGACGACCGGATCTTCCGCGAGGCCCTGGAGCCGAGTCCGAGGATCGCCACGGTCCCGGTCTGTACCCATTCCGCGGCAGACATCGAGTGGTTCCGGAAGGCCGTGTGGTCGTCGTCCCGGGACTGGATGGCCCGAATGGCTGGAGGACGGGGGAGAAGTGGCACGCGAAGTGCTTCTCCTATTTTCACGAGTGACCTGACCCGGCGAACGATCGGATCCCCACGCCGGGTTACGCCGGGCTCCCCGTCATGGCACGCAGCTGGGGGCCGGTGTTCGCATGGTCGCTTCTCACCGGCCAACGAGGTCCGGTGATCGAGTCGCCCACGTGCTCGTGGCCGACATCAGTCAGCGTGGAGGAACACGACCATGACCAGCACACCAGAGATGCGACGCGCCCTCACCGGCCGGGCGACGCGACGGAACGTGGTCCGAGGCGGTGCCGCCGCCGGGGCGGGGCTCGCCCTCGCCGGGTCGGGACGACTCGGCTTCCAGTCCGTCGGTGCCCAGGGGACGCCAGCGGCATCTCCGGTCGCCTTCGGTCGCGATGCCTCGATCGTCTCCTGGGGCTTTGGACTGACGAACCCGCTCTCCACCGCCCGGGCCGAGGCCTTCATGGCCGCGAACCCCTCGATCGCGATCGAGTTCGTCCCCGAGCTGGACGACCAGAAGATCCTCACCGCCGCCGCCTCCGAGACCCTGCCCGACCTGCTCTGGATCGACCGGGGTGACATGTCGAGTTGGGCCGAGCGCGGCGTCGTTGCCCCGTTGACCCCGTTCATCGAGTCGAGCGGACTGAACTTGGCCGACTTCTATGAGGCCGGAGTCGCCGAGGCGACCTACGAGGGCCAGGTCTACGGTATCCCCGGTGGGATGGATGTCCGTGCCCTCTACGTCAACCTCGATGCCCTGGCGGAGATCGGCGTCGATGGGAAGACCCTCGACACCTCCGACTGGGACATGTTGGCCGACCTCGGCGAGCAACTCGTCCAGCGCGATGGCGACCGGATCGTCCGCTGGGGCTTCGATACCAAACTGCAGGCCGGCTATCTCTGGCTCTGGGGCCTCGGCAACGGCGGCACGTTCTTCAATGAGGACGGCACCGAGGCGACGTACGACAATGAGCAGGTCGTCGACGCGCTCAAGTGGGGCGTCGACGTCTACGAGCGCCAGGGCGGCTACCAGGATTACGAGGCTGTCGCCTCCACCTGGCAGGGCGACGAGCAGTTCGCCCGCGGCCAGGTCGCGATGACGATGTACGAGTCGTGGATGCTCGGCATCGTGGCCTCGGTCGCCCCGGACCTCAACTTTGCCGTCCTGCCGATCCGGCAGCGTGGCAGCGGACCGGACGGTCCCGAGGTCAGCTTCGCCGCCGGTCGGGCCTGGTCGATCCCCGAGGGCGCGAGCGATCCCGAGGCGGCCTGGCACTTCATCTCCCAGATGCACACCCTGGACACCTGGATGATCGGTGCTCAGGCCCGCAAGGAAGCTGCCCAGTCCGAGGGTGGCAACTACATCCCGGCACTCACCGGCCACATCGAGGCGGACCAGCGCCAGATCGAAGAGCTGTACGACCCGATCTCCGAGAACGTCGACGCGGCGGTCCGCCTCTTCCCCGAACTACTGGCCGCCAGCACCAACCGTCCCAACTCGGCCTCCCCCGCCAGCGCCCAGTTGGAAGACATCATGAACGAGGTCGCGATCCTGCCCGCGCTGCGCGGCGAGACCACGCCCGAGGACGCCTTGAGCCAGGCCAACGAGGACGCCCAGGAGGCGATCGAGGAATTCCTCTAGACCCAACGTCCGCGACGACCCGACCGGCACCTCGAGCGCCGGTCGGGTCGTCGCTCCCTTCCCGCCGGCGTCCGGCACGTCCGTCCCCCGCGAGCCCGCTCCCCGCCCGATCACGAACCGTGCGATCCTGCCCCTCCTGGGTGCTTTGTCATAGGCGTTGCTCAGGACCGTGATCGCCCCGTCCGGTGACCGTCCGCCTCGCGCCTGGCAGGATCCACCGGGCGCCAAGGGACTGGCCCGATCCGGCGGGCACGACGGTCGACTCGGTCCAACGGTGATCGAATCCACGTTCTCTGGGGACACTCCGCCCCATGACACCGCACGACATCACGCCGCAGTGAGGGGCCGCGCATGGCACAGCTTTCGATCCCGCCCATCCAGATCTCGGCACCCAAACGGCGCTGGGGCCCCTCGGAAGAGACGTTGGCGGCTTGGTTGGCCATCAGCCCCTGGGTGATCGGGTTCCTGATCTTCACCCTCGGCCCGCTGGTCGCCTCGCTCTACTTCAGCATGACGGACTACGACGTCCTGAGCCCACCGGAGTGGGTCGGTCTGGCCAACTACCGGGAACTGCTCACCGACGACCGGCTGTTCCCGAAGGCGATCCGCAACACGATCATCTACGCCGCGATCTACGTTCCCCTGCACGTCATCACCGCGCTGGCCGTGGCCCTGCTCCTCAATGAGGCCCGGCAGTGGCGGGGCTTCTTCCGGACCGTCTTCTACCTGCCCTCGATCACCCCGGCCGTCACCACCGCCTACCTGTGGATCTGGATCCTTAACCCCAACGATGGGTTCGTGAACCGGAGCCTGCGATTTCTCCACCTACCCGCCCCCGGTTGGACGGTCGACCCGATGTGGACCAAGCCGACCATCGTGATGTCCCAGCTCTGGCACCTCGGCGGGGCGATGATCATCCTGCTGGCTGGCTTGAAGGCGATCCCGCCCGAGTTGTACGAGGCGGCCAAACTGGACGGCGCCGACGCCTGGCAGCGGTTCCGCAGCGTCACGCTGCCGATGCTCTCCGGGGTCCTCTTCTTCATCGCCACGATCAGCACGATCGCCTCGCTCAACGTCTTTACCGAGGGCTACGTCATGTTCGACAAGAATGGCGGCCCCGAAAACTCGGCCCTGTTCATCGTCATGTACCTGTTCCGGGAGGGATTCAGCTACTTCCACATGGGGTATGCCGCCGCTATCGCCTGGGTCCTGTTCCTGATCATCACCACGATCACGATCATCCAATTCCGCCTCTCCAAGCGCTGGGTCTACTACGAGGCCGGCACCAACGCCTGACCGATACGCCGGCCAGCGGGACGCGACCAGCCAACCGGATGACCCGCACCACAGCGAGGGACACATGCCATGGCGATCAACACCGGGGCAGCACCGGGGACGAACCCGACCGCGAGTACGCCCCTGACCATCTTCTCCAACCGGGCGACCGAGGAGTCCAAGCAGCGGGTGGTGGCGGACCCAGACCATAAGCCACTGGGCCGCCGCGACCTGCCGGTCTACCTGACCCTGTTCGTCCTCTCGGCCCTGTTCAGCTTCCCGTTCCTGTGGCTCGTGCTGACATCGCTGAAAACACCCGACGAGGTCTTCTCCCCCGGCTTGATCCCCGACCCCTTCTACCCGAAGAACTATGCCGACGTCTTCCGCTATGCCCCGGTCGAGCGATGGCTGTGGAACACCTTCGTCGTCGCGGCCTTGGCCGTGGTCACCGTCGTCTTCTCCAGTGCCCTGATCGCCTATGGGTTCGCGCGGCTGCGGTTCAAGGGCCGCGACGCGCTGTTCGGCCTGGTGATCGCGACCTACATGCTGCCCGGCGCCGTGACGTTGGTGCCGACCTTCCTGATCTGGCGCGAACTCGGCGCGGTCGGCACCTTCTTCCCACTCTGGGCAAGCAACATCTTCGGCTCGGCCTTCTACATCTTCATGCTGCGCCAGTTCCTGTTCACCATCCCCCAGGACCTCGTCGACGCCGCCCGGGTCGACGGCGCGAGCTACTTCGGCATCTGGTGGCGGATCATGCTGCCCCTGATCCGACCGGCCCTGGTGGCGGTCGCGGTGTTCGAGTTCCAGGCCAAGTGGAACGACTTCATGGTCCCGCTGATCTACCTCAATAGCCCTAGTCAGTACACGATGTCGCTCGGCCTGGGCATGTTCAAGTCGGACTACGATACCCAGTGGGCGCTGTGGATGGCGGCCTCGGTCGTCTTCACCCTGCCGATGGTGTTGCTGTTCTTCGTCGCCCAGCGCTTCTTCATCGAGGGCATCGCGACCTCCGGGATGAAGGGCTAGCGAGCCAACTGGCCAGGGTCACGAGCCGGGCGTCCCGACGGCCAATGGCATTGGCGATGGCGTAGCGATCCCCTCCGGCGTGGCCGGCTCGACCGGGAGTGGACGCGCGGCGATGGTTGGGACCGCGTCCAAGGCCGCGAGGGGATCGGATTAGGAACCAGAATCGGCGGGTGGTGGCTGCCCGATCGCGTCGCAGGCTGGCATTTGGTCTGGCGGAAGGGCCCGCAGGATTAGGACCCCACCCGGCGCGGTCGAGACCTCCTCGGTCAATGCCCGGATCATCCTCGCCATGTCGCCCCGGTAGGCCCAGGTGGCGTTGAGTCGCGGCTTGTCTACTACCAGCCAGGCGCCGGGCCGGCGGTGCAGCAAGCCGCACAGGTCGCCCGGGTCGGTCACGGTGGCGGCCCTCACCCAGTAATCGACCGTGCGGCCCAGATCGGTGACCCGGGTGTAGCGCTTGACCCGGGCCTGTCCCTCCGTCCCGGCAAGGAAGAAGAGGTTGCGCCGCCCGCCCAGGGTCAGGTAGGCGGGCGGCGGCAGGGCGACGAACACGGACTCGTTCGCCGCGCGGTGGGCGGCGACGTAGCGCATCGCCGTCACATAGTCCACGTCGACCGTGGGGTGCCGCAGCCGCCAGACGACCCCGTCGGCCGAGGCCGCCAGCCCGGGCAGGACGATCGCCGCCACCGCGACCAGGGTGGCGAGGCGGACCCGCCCCGGCCCACGAGACTCGCTTCGCCGCGGTTCCCGGCTAAGACGGTCCAAGACGGCGGTGGTTCGCCCGGACCGGACCACGGTCGCCGCGGCCAGGGCCAGCGTCAGGGCACCGAGTGGCTGTAAATGGAGCAGGTAGCGGGGATGCTGTTCGGTCGTGAACAGGGACACGGCCGCCACGCCGCCCCAGTAGGTGGCGAGGAGGGTCAGCAGGGCGACGTGACGGGTACTAGCTCCAACTCCGACCGGCCACGTCACCCGGCCCAGACCGCCGGGGGTGCCGAGCAGGTAGCCGGTCGCCGCGACCAGGACCAGGGGAGCGAAGGCGGAGGCCCAGCGGTTCCCGAACAGGCCGAACCAGGCGTTGAAGCTGGGGTCGGTCAGGCGCTCGATCGCCAGGAGGTCGGCCCCGGCGAAGCCGAACAGCGGAGACCCGTCCGTCGTCTGCCGCAGGTTCTCCGGCCCGACCAAGGACGGGAGCAGGCTGACCACCACCGGGGCCACCGCCGCGGTGGCAAGGCCCGCTGTCAGCGGACGAGCCGCTCGCCAGAGGTCCCCACCATGTACCAGCACGGCGACCACCGCCAGTGGCGGCCAAAGCGTCGCCGCCCCGACGTGGGTGAAGCTCGCCAGCCAGAACAGACCCGCCAACGACGCCGCCGACCGCCACCGGTCTGGGCGGGCCACGGCCCCGAGGAAGACCCAGACGATCGCCAGGCAGAGGGCTTGGAGGAGCGCGTACATCCGGACGTTGCCGGCCCATTGGAGGCCGAGCGGGTCGATCGCTACCAGCCCGGCCGCGACCACCCCGACCCAGGCCCGCCCACCGGCCCACCGTCCGAGGCGATAGGTCAACCAGACCCCCGCCACCCCGGCGGCCACGCTGACCAGGCGCAGGAGGAAGAGATCCTCCAGGTCGCCACGCCCGACCAACACCAGCGGCGCCAGCAGGTAGGAGAGCGTGGCACCGTGTAGGTAGAGCGTGCCAGATGGCAGGATTGGCACACCGCCCGCCGCGACCCCGTGGGCCGCGAGGACGCTGGCCGGCTCGTCGGCGTGGGGCGACAGGGTCCAGGCGGCGAACAGTCGCAGGCAGAGCGCGACGAGCAGGATGCCGCCCACGACGAATGGCGTCCCTGCCGGGTCCCGATCCCGCACCGGCACCTTCGTGGCGACCGGCCGGGTCGCTACGGGGCGCGGGGATCTGTCTCCCACGACCCGACGAGGCACCGTCGGGCGAGCGGCGCGGCGCAATCGGAGGCGGGGGCCCCTTGGCCCTCCCGACCCCGACCATGCCCCTCCGTCTCCCGGAGATGATTTGGCCGACCCGACATCGGGCGCATCGGGCGCATCAGGAGCGGCCAC
>CADCWH010000394.1 GCA_902806395.1 uncultured Thermomicrobiales bacterium
CGGGTCAAAGTGCCGCTTCAACGCTCGCTGGATGTCGATGGTCGCAGGTTCGGGACCCCAGACGTCCACGAGTCGCTTAACCCCGGGTGGTGCCGTCCGGACCACCGTGTGGTCCGACACCGAGCGTAGCGTTCCCACCATACGGGCTGCCCGATCCTCTTCGCCGTCGGACGCCCGCCACACCAGGGAGACTGAGCCGACGCCCGGTAAAATCCGCACGCGATCAACTTGAATCATCTCGGCCCGGGCAGCGTCGAGGGCGCGACCCACCATCCTCATCGTGTCGCCAGGCAAGACGCCAGAGACCGTCTCCACCTCAACGTCTGACCCATCGGCCGAAGCATCGATCGCCGACTGCCACCAGGCCCGGGCATCCCCGTCCATCAGGACGCGGGCCGGGGCACCGGCCATCGTCACGACCTGGCTGACCAGCCGGTCGACCCCACCGGCCCGGCCCTCGAAACGCATGGCGACGCGCCAGTGCTCGTCCACCATCGTGGCCTCGACGGCGATCGCGTCGGGCAATACTGCCTGGCATCGCTCGAGCACCGCGTCGGTCGCCGCTAGGTCGTCGGACTCGATGATGACGGTCGCGGTCGCCCGCGGGATGGGCAGGACCTTGAGATTCGCCGACACGACTACCCCGAGCGTACCGAGGGAACCGTGGTAGAGCCGTGGCATGTCGAAACCCGAAACGTTCTTGACGACCATCCCACCGGAGCGAGTCACCGTGCCAGCCGGGTGTGCGACCGCCATCCCGATCAGCAGGTCTCGGAGCGTGCCAGAGCCATGCCGTCGTGGCCCGGAACGAGCAGTGGCGATCATGCCTCCCAGAGTGGCCCGCTCCGGCCATGGCGCCTCGATCGGCAGCCACTGTCCGTGCTCGGCCAAGACGCGCTGCAGGGACGCCAAGCTGATGCCCGCCTCGACCGAGATGACCAGATCGGCAGGCTCATAGTCCAGGATGTGGGTCAGCTGGCGGGTCGAGAGGGCAACGCCCTCGCGGTCGGGGATGTTGCCCAACCCCAGTGCGGTGCCACCTCCCACCGGATAGACCGCCCTGCCCGGCCGGCATTCCTGACCCAGCGCATCGGCGACGGCCCCGATATCCTCTGGCACCAGGACTGGTCCAATCTCGACGCCATCAATGGTCAGCCCGGGTCCTTGGCCAAAGGACCCGGGCTGTCGACCCAGCGCAGCCTCAGACGGCATAGATTCCCAGCCGTTGGTCCATCAACTTCCGCTCCAGGGCCCGGACTTCGCCGCACCGATAGCCCGTCGGGAACATCTTTTCGGGGTTGAAGCAGCCACGGGGGTCAAAGCTGTTCTTCAGGCCCGCCATCGCCGCCAGGTCCTCACCGGTGTAGACGAGGGACATGTACTCTCGCTTCTCGGAGCCAATGCCGTGTTCACCAGACAGGGCCCCGCCCAGTTCGACGCAATGGTGGATCAACTCGTGGCTGGCGGCCAGGACCCGTTCGACGACGCCAGCCTCCCGGCGGTCGAAGAGCATCAGGGGATGAAGGTTGCCGTCCCCCGCATGGAAGACATTGGCGATCGGCAATCGGTAGTCGGCCGACACCTGCCGGACGTGCCCAAGGGTCGCCGGCAGCTTCGAGCGCGGGACGACGGTGTCGTGGAGGTAATAGTTCGGGGCGAGCCGTCCCATCGCCGCCAGGGCCATCTTCCGCCCCTTCCAGAGCGTCGCCCGCTCGGCCGCCGACTCAGCCACGCGGACGGTGCTCGCCTGAGCC
The DNA here is from genome assembly GCA_902806395.1 of uncultured Thermomicrobiales bacterium. Next base: position 1,755 of record CADCWH010000394.1, read on the forward strand.
TCATGACAGATACGCTTGACGTCCTCTCGCGTCTCGGCGACGTCTTCGGCCTGACCGTCGATCTCGATCAGCAGCACGGCACCGGCATCCAGCGGGTAGCCCGCGTGGTAGGCAGGCTCGACGGCCTGGATCGTCAGGGCGTCCATCAGCTCCAACGCCGCTGGCAAGATCCCGGCGCCGATGATCCGGGTTACCGCCTGTGACGCCGAATCGATATCCCCGAACGCCGCCAGCATCACCGCCGTCGCGGCAGGGACCGGCGTGAGGCGAACGAGCGCCTTGGTCACGATGCCGAGCATTCCCTCGGATCCCACGAGGGCGCCGGTCAGGTCGTAGCCTGGCCGGTCCGGAGCGCCACCTCCGACCCAAACGATCCGACCGTCCGGCAAGACGACCTCTAGGCCCAGGATGTGATTCGACGTCACCCCATATTTGAGACAATGCGGCCCGCCCGAGTTCTCGGCGACATTGCCCCCGATCGTGCATGCTTTTTGGCTGGAAGGATCGGGGGCGAAGAAGTGCCCGCCCGGCAACGTCTGCTCGGAGAGTTCGAGATTGATCACCCCCGGCTCGACCAAGGCCGTCCGGTCGATCGGGTTGATCTCCAGTACCCGATCCATCCGCGTCAGGGCAATGATGATCCCGCCCTCGCGTGCCACGGCTCCACCCGACAGGCCAGTCCCAGCCCCCCGGGCGGTGACCGGCAGGTTCGCCTCCCGCGCGATGCGAACGATCGCGGCGACTTGCTCGGTAGAGGTCGGGAGGGTGACCGCCAGCGGACGGGCGATGTCTACGGCCCCCTCGACCGAGCCGTCGTATTCGTAGACCATCAGGTCCGCAGGCCGGAAGTGGACGCCACCGGGTCCGACGATCCTCTGGAGACGATCGATCAGGTCGGCGCCAGCCGTCGCCATTGCCATCGGCTGCCTCCAGTGAGTGCCGGTGGATCCGTTTCCCGGCGGAACCCGAACCCGTCCGGCGAGGGCGGTCTCCCAGTATCCCCTGTGGCTTCCGCCCCGGCAAGCGCGTCGACGCCGCCGGGCGCCGCGACGGCCCGGGCAACCACCTGGAGGCAGTGCGCCCGTTCGTGCCGTGGCATACTCCGGACCGTCCCGCCCCTGGAGAACGTCCGATGACGACGAACGATCCGGAACTGACTCGCGACTCCGCACATCGCTATTGGATCTTGGTCGGTTCGCCGGCCAACGTTGCCCGGACCGCCGCGCTCAGCTTCACGCTTCAGGGCATCAAGTCTCGACATCGGAAAAAGGCAGAACGGATGGGCCCCGGCGACGGCATCGCCTACTACGTTACTGGCCACAAGGCATTCGCCGCGACCGTGAGGGTCACCGGTACGTATTTCGAGGACCACACGCCAGTCTGGCAGAGCTTGAACGCCAAGCGTGCCGA
>CADCWH010000395.1 GCA_902806395.1 uncultured Thermomicrobiales bacterium
CGGGAGGGGAAACGGACCATCCTCGTCCAAGTGACTTCGGGCGACAAAGGTTCACCGGATCCCGGTGCCTCGCCGCACGCGATGGCGACCCTGCGGGAGTCCGAGGAGCGGGAGGCGTGCCGCCGACTCGGGGTCTCCGAGATCGAGTTCCTCCGCTGCCCTGACGGCGAACTGGAGCCCGACCTTGCCCTCCGCGAGCGGATCGTGCGGATGATCCGGACACACAAGCCGGACGTGATCATCTCTCACGATGGTTTCCGTCCCTATGCCCTCCATCCTGACCACAGGGCCGTAGGGCTGGCGACGACCGACTCGGTCTATCCGACGGCCCGTGACCCCTTGTACTTCCCGACCCACCTGCGAGAGGGATTGGAACCGCACAAGACCGCCGAACTGTGGCTCTTCGGGGCCGAGCAACCGGATAGGCACATCGACATCACCGAGACGTTCGCCGCCAAGATCGACGCCCTAATGGCCCACCAAAGCCAAGTGGGAGCGGGGGAGGGGATGGAGGAACGACTCCGGGATCGGGCAGTAGAGTTGGCGGCAGACCAGCCGTTCGAGCTGGCCGAAGCCTTCAAGACGATCCAGATGCGGCGTTGACCGGGAGCGAACTCATCCGCGAGGAGAGCAAGATGGACCGGTTCGCGGAGTTCCACGTCAAATACGGTCGCCTGCGCGATCTGATCCGGACGCATGGCCTCGCCGGACTCGTCCTGCGTTCCCGGTCGAACGTGGCATGGCTCGGGTGCGGCCCGGCCGACGACGCGCCACTCTCTGCCGTTCAGGGATCCCGTTCCGAAATCTGGCATCAGGCCGATGGAGGGGTCGCCTGGTTCGTCGTCACGGAAAATGCCGTCACCCTCGTCACCGAGAACATCGAGTTGCCCCGCTTGACCCGCGATGAGTTCGGCGGCCTGCCGATCGACGTTCTGGCCCAATCCTGGCACGAGAGCGAACCTGCTCGGGCCGTGGCCGAACTCGTGTCAGGTCCCGTCGGTTCGGACACGGCCGACACCGCTCTCGACTGGCGAAGTGGTTCGACACGGCTCATGACTCAAGAGATCGCGGCCTGCCGGGCCGTCCTCACGGAACGGGAGCGCACCCGGTATCGATGGCTCGGGCAAACCGCCACCGGCGTCATGTCGGATGTCTGCCACTCGATCGTCCCAGGAACGCTCGAAGCTGAGGTGGTCGCGATGGCGCATGGGAAGTTGCGCGCGCTCGGCATCGCCCAGGAGGTCGATATCGTCTGCTCAGATGACCGGCTGGCGGAGGACCGGCACGGGCTCTATTCTGACCGCCGGATCCAGAGGTTGGCCATGGTCGTCTTCTGTGCCCACAAGTGGGGCTTGGTGGCCAATGTGACCAGGATGGTGGCCGTGACTCCGCCAGACGCGACGACGTTGCGGCGCCATGAGGCGATCTCTGACATGGACTACCGGCTCATGTTGGCCACCCGTCCCGGCACACCCCTCCGCGACGTGTTCCGAGACGCGGTCGTCACGGGCTACGCAGCCCTGGGAGAACCCGATGCCTGGCATGACCATCACCAGGGTGGATCGACCGGATATACCGGCCGCGATACCCGAGTCACTCCCGATTCCGAGGGGAAGGTGGAAATGCACCAGGCCTTTGCCTGGAACCCGTCGCTGGCTGGAGTCAAGAGTGAGGACACCTTCATCACCGGTCCCGACGGGCCGGAGGTGATCACGGTTGACCGGGCTTGGCCCACGTACGAGGCGACCGGCAAGGCCGGCATCCTCGACCGGTCCGGACCTGGGGGGTGACGGAGCAGGGGGACGGAGTGGACTGGGTCGCCGCGACCGAACGGCGAGCCAGCGAGTCGGGACGTGATTTATACGGGCAGCAATGGGTCCTGTCCCGCCGAAGCCATGCCAGCGGTCGGATTGAATTGGTCGGTAATCATTTGGACTACAACGGTGGGCCGGTGCTGGCCGCGGCCATCGACCGGCAAACCACGGTCCTCGCGGGTGCGGGCGACCCGACCCGAGTCGAGATCATCTTCGCGGACCGTGGATCGATGGTCGAGACGATCGATGTCGCCGAGACGGCGGATTGGCGGTCACCGGGAGGTGCCATCCGCCCGTTGGATTACGCACGAGGGGTACTCGCGGCATTAGACGCCCGAGGTATCGCCCTTCACTCCACCACTCGGATGGTGGTCGCGGGAGACGTGCCGTTCGGGCTGGGAGTCAGCTCGTCGGCCGCACTCACCGTGGCCCTCACATTGGCACTGGCCGCCGAGCGTCCTGACGACATGACGACCGTCCTGGTTGCCCAGGAGGCAGAGCACCGGGCCGGTACCCCGTGTGGGACGATGGACCAGTCCGCCTCGGTCGCTGGCGGGGTCATCCTCTACGATGGGGCGACCTCGGCGGTGCAGCGTCTCACTCCCGAACTGGGAGAGTTCACCTTCCTCCTCGCAGACTCTGGTGTCGACCGCTCGTTGGCGGCGTCTGTCTATCCTGACCGCGTACGGGAATCCGCCGACGCACTCACGCAGGTCAACGCACTCCTGAAGACGAATCACCGCTATCTGGCGGCGGTCTCCGTCTCCGCCTTCGAGACGGTCGAGCGCTCCGGCGCCTTGCCTCCCGTCCTCCTGTCGCGTCTCGCCCACATCGTCAGCGAGACCGCCAGGGTTTCGATGGCGACCAAGTCACTGCGAGGCGGCGACTGGCTGGAGTTCGGCCGGCTGATGACCGAATCTGGGCGATCGTCAGCGTCCGATTATGACGTCAGCCACCCTCGGGTCGAAGAACTCGTCGCGCTGCTCCTGCGTCAGCCGGGGGTGGCTGGGGCGCGGATGATGGGAGGCGGGGGAGGGGGCAGCGTGTTAGCACTCGTCCGCAACCGGGACGTGGAGGCCATCGCGACAACCCTCGGCGATGCGTACCACGGTCCCCACGGATTGCGGGACCGGCCAGACCGTGTCCTGGCCTGCCGATTCGGACCGGCGGCCGACGTGACGGGCTAAGGGACTCACTGGAAACGCGTGCTCGGAGGGTCAATACCCGGCGTCGAGATCCACGACGTTCCGTAGAGGCTGTCCTCGCTGCCAGCGCGTGATGTTGTCGGATGCGATCGCGATCGCCCGGTCCAGATACCGCGGCGACGCTCCGGACGTGTGCGACGTGATCAAAACGTTGGGCATCGGCCAGAGAGGCGACTCCTCAGGCAACGGTTCCGGGTCCGTGACGTCGAGGCCGGCACCAGCCACGTGGCCAGACTCCAGCGCCCGGATGAGGGCACCCTGATCGATGACCGCCCCGCGGCCGATGTTGAAGATATGGACCCCCTGACGCATCAATCCGATCCGTCGGGCGTCCAAGAGGTGGTGCGTGTCGTCAGTCAGCGGAACGCAGACCGCGACGTGATCCGCTCCCGGTAACATGTGGTCAAGCTGGTCGAGACCAGCAACCTCATCGAACCCCGGAGGCGTGGGCCGGTCATCATGCCGTCGCACTCCCACGACCCGCATCCCGAAACCCTTCGCCCGTACGGCGACCGCCTCGGCTATCTGCCCGGCCCCGATGATCAGGAGGGTCTGGCTCTCTAGCTCGAAGACGCGCTCGCGCATCGGGTGATCGTTCCAGCGACCCTGATCCTGTTCACGCACGAGGAGCGGTATCTGACGCGCGAAGGCGAGCATCATCGCCAGGACGTGTTCGCCGATATTGATCGCATGGGCACCGCTCGCGTTCGTCAGGACGATATCGCGTGACGCCATGGTCGCCGCTGGGAAGTGCTCGACCCCGGCAGACATCGCCTGGACCCACCGCAAGTGAGCGGCGTTCTGGATCAGGCTCTCGTCGACCTGCCAGCCGATGAAGGCGTCCGCATCACCGATGTCGCTGACCTCGTCGTCATCATCGCGGAACACGAAGGAAATCTCAGGATGCGCGGTTCGTAATCGCGCTCGCGTCGGCTCAGGCAGCGGGACGCCGACGGCGATGTTGGAGAGGGGACTGGTCTTGGGATCGGTTTGGGGGTCGGGCGACACGGATGCGCTCCATGGTGGTGGGCGACGGTTCAGGTTTGGCAGCGTTTACGACATCAGCCGCCGATCTGGGACATGCCTCGAACCGTGTCCCGCACGCCGTCGGCCAACAGATGTCCCCACGGCTTCCGCCAGACTCCTGCACGGAGCTGGGCCCGGAGGGCGTCGTCGGCCGCCCCGGCCCGCATCATGTCCCGCAGGTCCACCTCGTCGTTGCGCAGCAGGCACAGACGCAGTTTGCCATCTGCCGTCAACCGCACCCGGTTGCAGGCGGCACAGAAGGGTACCGAGACCGGTGAGATGAAACCGATCGTGCCGGCGGCACCGGGGATGCGCCAGAGCCGAGCCGGATCGGCCGCGTCTGCTGAGACCGGTTCTAGGAGTCCGAAGTGGCGTTCCAACCGGGCCAAGGTCTCCTCGGATGTCACGAGGCTGGCATCGTGGACGTCCCCGACCCCCTCCAGGGGCATGATCTCGAGAAAGCGGACCTGCCACGGTCGATCGACGGTCAATGCCGCCATGTCGACGACTTCCAGGTCGTTCTGGTCCCTGACGACGACCGAGTTCAGCTTGATCGGTGTGAGGCCGACCCGCTCCGCCTCCTCGATGCCCGCCCAGACGAGATCGAGACGGCCGCCCCGAGTCATGAACTTGAACTTGGCGGGGTCCAGCGTGTCGATGCTGATATTGACCCGGTCGAGCCCGGCCTCGCGCAGCGGACCAGCCAGCCGCGTGAAGAGGAGGGCGTTGGTCGTCATCGAGAGTTCTTCGATGCCCGGGAAGCGCTTCATCTCACGCACGAGTTCGACGACGTTTGGCCGGATGGTCGGCTCCCCACCGGTCAGCCGCAACTTGTTGAATCCGATCTCCCCGCAGAGCCGAACGACCCTCAGCAGTTCTTCGTCCGTCAGCATCTCGGCCTTGGGCTGGAACTTCATCCCGACCGCCGGCATGCAATACAGGCACCGGAAATTACACCGGTCGGTCAGGGAGATGCGCAGGTAGGTCATCGCCCGTCCGAACGAGTCCCGGGCGATGGCGGGTGAACCGTGCGGGACGAGCGACACCGGATGAGTGGTCGGTTCGAGGACGGAGACCATGGGTCAGTCCAATCAACGAGATCGACCCACCGGGGCGACCGTGCTCATTACTCAATGATTGAGTATACAGCACCATTTGAGGAGGGTCGCTCCGTCACCCGCCGACCAGGAGGACGAGCGTGAGGGCCTAACTGCACGCTTTCCCAACGGGGCGACGTTCACCCCTGGGTGCGGAGCCGGGGGTCGATGAGGTCCCGGACGGCGTCACCGACCAGATTGATGCCGAAGACCAAGAGGGCCAACGTGACGCCGGGGTAGATGATGGTCCATGGCGCCAATTCCATATAGACCCTGTTCTCGCTCAGCATCGAGCCGAGTGAGGGGGTGGGGGGCACGGCGCCGAGCCCGAGGAAGCTCAGCGCCGCTTCCAGGATGATGGCCCCCGACAGGCTGAGCGTGAGCTGCACCAAGATGGGCGCGGTGACGTTCGGCAGCAGGTGCCGGAGGATGACCCGGCTCGTCGAGGCACCGGACGTGACCGCGGCTTGGACATACTCGACGTGCTTCAACGTCAGTGTCGAGCCGCGCACAACCCGGGCGAAGATCGGCATGTACACCACCGAGATGGCGACGATGATGCTGACGAATCCCGGCTCGAACACGGCGACGACGAGGATCGCGAGGAGCACCGCTGGAAAGGCAAAGAGCACGTCCATGACCCGCATGGTGACGTATTCGGCCCAGCCACCCAGGAAGCCAGCCATCAAACCCAACGCCGTGCCGATGACCGCCGATACGATCACCGAGGAGATGCCGACGAGGAGAGAAATGCGGGCGCCATAGAGCACCCGGCTGAGCACGTCGCGCCCGAAGAGGTCCCCTCCGAGCAACCCACCCTCACCGGGTCCACGCAGTCGATTCAACGGCGACATGGTGGCAGCGTCCTGCGGGGCGATCCACGGTGCCAGGATCGCCACGGTAGCCAGCACCATGAGCACCAGCGCCGCGAGGGATCCCGCCCGGTTCTGGCTGGCCGCACGCCGGACGGCCGACAGCTTCCGTCGTCGGCCCGCGCGCTCGATGGTCACCGGCGTCGGATCCGGGGGTCGGCGAGTCCGTAGACGACATCGGTCAGTAGGTTGATCAGTACGAAACTGCCAGCGATGAACAGCGTCGTCCCCTGGACCAATGGGTAATCTCTCTGCAGGACGGCATCGAGGGCCAGTCGTCCGATCCCCGGGATCGCGAAGAGCTGCTCGACGATGACGGTGCCACCGAGCAAGTAACCGGTCTGGATGCCGACCACCGTGATCACGGGCACCAGAGCGTTGCGGAGCGCGTGGCTCAGGACGATGCCGCGGTTCGACAGGCCCTTGGCACGGGCGACGGTCAGGTACTCCTTGCCGAGCTCCTCCAGCAGCGCCGACCGCGTCATCCGGGTGATCGACGCCGCCAGCAACGCGCCAAGTGACACTGAGGGCAGCACCAGCGAGCGCAGGTTGGCGACGATCCCCTCCGAGATTGGCACGAATCCGGTGGTGGGCAGGACGGGCCAGCGGAGGGAGATGAAGAGGATCAGCAGCGTGCCGAGCAGAAAATTTGGGACGGACAGACCGACCAGTCCGGCCAGGCGGGCGATCAGATCAATCGGGCCGTTGCGGTTGACCGCGGCCAATATCCCGGCAGGGACGGCGATCACCAACGACGCGAGGGTCGCCAGGGCGGCGAGTTCCAGCGTCGCGGGAAGCCGATTCAGGATCTCCCGAGCCACGGGCTCGCCGGTCCGCAACGACGAGCCGAGGTCGCCACGGAGGGTGTCACGGAGCCAGACGAGGTATTGGACCGGGACCGGGGCGTCGAGACCATAGGACTTGGCGATGGCCTCTCGTTGCTCCTCGGATACGTCCGGGCCGAGACCGATCATGATGTCGACGAAGTCGCCGGGAATGGCCTGCATTGCCCCGAAAACCAGCACCGAGATGCCCAACAACGTCGGCAGGAAGACCGTCACGATGCGGCCCACGAGGTAGCTCAGCACGGGGTCGGATCCTCTGTCATGGCGAGGGCACCGTCTCCTCCCGCCAGCCGAGTACCGCGGGAGGAGCTGGGCTCATGCCCGAGCGTCGCGTGACGGTCAGGAATCCTCTACCGTTGTTCGCTTGAGCGTCTCCCAGTTGTCGATCGGATTCGGCTCGAAGCCTTGGACCTCGGTTCGGTGCGCGAAGTAGGCCAGCCGAGTGGAGACGAAGATCGCGGGGGCCGCCTCGGCGATCAACTGCTCCGCTTGGCGGTAGACCTCTTGCCGTTGGGCCGGGTCGAGCGTGGTTCGTCCCTGCTCGAGCAACGCGTCGACTTCGGGGTCGCTGAACTGGAAGGCATTGACCGAGCCACCCGTGTGGAAGACGGGGTAGAGCGCCCGGTCCGGGTCGTTCCCGCTGCCGTTGAAGCTGACGAACGACTGGAAATCTCGGGCGCGCCAGCGCTCGACGAACGTGCCGAACTCCACCTGGTCGATCTCGACTTCGATCCCGACTTCCTGGAGTTGCTGCTGCATGATCAGGGCGATATTGATGAACTCCGGATAGAGCGGGGAGGCGACGATGCTCATCGAGAACCCGTCCGCCAGACCAGCTTCCGAGAGCAACTGACGGGCTCGGTCGAGATCCCGAGCATAGAGCGGGAGTTGGTCGACTGGACCCGCCCATTCTCCCAGCGTCGGGACAATGGGCCCGGTCACCGAGCCGTTCCCGAAGAATGCCGTGTCCACGATCGCTTGCCGGTCCACGGCCAAGCTGATCGCCTGTCGGACGGCTACATTGTCGAACGGAGCCCGCAACGTGTTCAGACCAAGCAGATAGTAGTCGGTCGTCTCCAAGTTGATGACTTCGACGCCTTCGCTCTGACCGGCGAGATCGACCGACGCAGCATCCGCCAGGGTGGTCAAACCGATCTCACCGGTGCGAATAGCGGCCAATCGGGCGGATTCGTCCGGGAGGATGTTCCAGGTCAACTGGCCGAGCCTTGGGACGCCCTGTTCCCAATAGTCTGGATTGGCCGTCATCACGGTCCGGGTGTCCGCAGTGAATTCGGTCAATCGGAACGGACCGGTGCCGACCATGGTGGTCTGAAGATCGCCCGTCTTCTCGACTTCCTCCCGCGGCACGACGACGGCCCACCCTGCGGACAGGGTGGCGAGGAGCGGACCATACGGTTGAGACAGGGCGATTCGAACCGTGCGATCGTCGGGTGTCTCGATGGAGGCGATCGGTTCGAGTTGGCTCGCCCAGGGGGAAGCGGTAGCCGGGTCGGTGATGCGCTCCAGACTGTACTTGACGTCCTCGGCCGTCATCGTCCGGCCATTGTGGAAGGTGACCCCCTCTCGGAGGGTAAACACGAAGGTCGTGTCATCAGGAGTCTCCCAGCGCTCCGCCAAGGCTGGTTGCGGCTGGTTCTCCGCGTCGAATCGAACGAGACCTTCGTAGACCGGACCGATGATCTGTAGGCTGGACGCGGCGGTGACCAGTGCCGGGTCGAAACCGACGGCCTCCTGGGCTTTGCCGATCGTCAATTCTCCAGTCGCGGCAGCGGCGGGCGTGGCCCCCTGGCCACCAGCGGTGGAGACCGAAACGGTTCCCATCGCGGCGGCGGCGACACCGGTGCCGGTGAGTTTCATCATCTCGCGTCGGGTGACCGATCGCTTCACCATGATCTTGTTCTCCTGCTCGTGAACCGTTATCGCGCCGATGCGCTGAGTGGTCCCAATGCGTACACGGTGGGCCGCATCATACATGCCAGTGAGTCAGATGGAATGGCGTCATCGTGGAGGGAATAGCTCCAGCTTGCCAAGCGGTATCGGGCGCCGGGCTCCCGTCGCAGACGGGACGTTCGTCGGTTGGCCCGCGAGCGCGTCGTGGGCCATCAGGGCAAAAAACATCGCTTCCTTGGCGTCGCTGTCGATCCCGTGATCGTCCAGCGTCGTCACGTCGATCGGCGCTACCGTGTCGGTGAGCATCCGCATCAGGGTCGGGTTTCGCGCTCCTCCCCCGCCGACGATGACTTCATCGATGCCGGGGAGCCACCGGGCGTAGGCGTCCGCGAGGGAGTGCGCCGTGGCGGCAGTCACGGTCGCGATTACGTCGTTGGCGCGGCCGGGGTCGCTCGTGATGCTGAGCCGGTTGAGACCGGTCCCCCGGAGGATATCCCGGCACATCGGGATCCCGTAATACTCCCGTCCGGTCGTCTTGGGAGGTTCTCGGGAGAGGTAAGGGTCAGCGAGCAATGTCGCCAAGAGGGCCGGATCCACGGTGCCCGCCGCGCCGAGGGCGCCGTCCCGGTCGAAGGTGACATCGCCACCCGAAAGGAGCGTGACCATGCCGTCGATGAGGATGTTTCCCGGCCCGGTGTCGAAGGCGCGCACGTCTCCAACGTCGCATCCGGCCGGCAGATCGGTCACGTTGCCGATCCCGCCGATGTTTTGGATCGCCCGGTGGCGGTCCGGATGGCGCAGGGCGACCCAGTCGAAATAGGGGGCCAGTGGTGCCCCTTGCCCCCCGGCGGCCATGTCGGCCACTCGGAAATCGGTGATGACGGGGACGCTCAGCCGCTCCGCGATCAGCGCCCCCTCCCCGATCTGCAAGGTGGAGGGGCGAGAGAGCGGCCAGCGCGGGTCGTGGTCGGGTTGGTGCCAGACGGTCTGGCCATGCGAACCGACGACGTACAGAGACGCTGGGTCGACGCCGGCGGCCGAGCAGAGGGACAGGGCGGCCTCGGCGAAGAGGTCGCCGACGACGAAGTTCAACGAGCAGAGACGGGCGATGGCGTCCCCGGGCTGTTCGTAAAGTGCAAGCAGTTCATCCCGAACGTCGGGAGGATACGGGGTGGCATCCGACCTCAGGAGCGTCATTCTTGCCCCGCCACCATGCGTGGAGACATCCACCAGGGCGGCGTCGATCCCATCGGCCGACGTGCCGGAGATCAACCCGAGACACCGTCGCGTGGTGGGTCCGGTTTGGCCAGATTCGTGGTTCGTCATCGCTCGCCTCCTAGCGATTGTGCTCTGGTCGCAGTGGCTCGTGAACGACTCCGCGTCCATTGCCGGGTCCGACTCGGAGGCGTGGTCACGTCAATCACCGGGCGCAGGGCCCAAACGGTCGGACGCACGGGCCGTCCGACGTTGCTCGAGCGACGCGTCTGGTGGCACGGCGTCGCCCATCCGCGTACGCGCGATGGCGGGGAACTTCCGAGCGATAATGAGGGTAGCTAGGATGGTCAATATCCCGCCTGCCCCGATGGAGGCACGGACGCCAGCCACTGCCGCGAGGGCACCAGCTTCGACCTCACCCAGTTGTGGTCCGCCCATGGCGAACGTCGAGTGGGCAGCGGCGATCCTCCCTCGCAGGGCATCTGGCGTCATGAGGTTCCGCACCGTATGGCGCAGGGCCATGCTCACCGCATCGGCCGCACCTGAGCCAGCCAGGAAGAGCATCGCCATCGGCAACGAGGTGGAGAAGCCAAATGCCGCGATACAGGCACCGTAGGCCATGACCGAAACGAGGACGCCCCGGCCCGGCCGGTCTGGTGATCGGACGAACCCCATCACCAGGCTTCCGATGACCGCCCCGGCCGCGGGCGCGGCGAGCAGGTATCCCGTGGCGTCGGCACCCGCACCGAGCACGTCGTCGGCGAAGATCGGCATCAGCACGGTACTGGCGCCGAAGAAGGTGGCAACGAAATCGACGCTCATCACGCCCAGCAGGACTGGAGACTGGCGCAGGAACCGGAGGCCCTCGACGGCCGCGGCGAGACCGGAGAGACGCATCGGCGTTTGGATCGCCGTCGGGCGAAGCGCCAGGACCGCGCCGATCACGGCGAGGAACGAAAAGACATCTACCAGGTAGGCCGCCGAGACGCCCAGTCGAGCGATGATCAGGCCGCCGATGGCCGGGCCGACGACCAGCGAGACGTTGAACGCGAAGATGTTCATCGTCATAGCGTTGGCGAGGGCGGACCGCGGTACCAGTGACGGGATCAAGGCCTGGCGGGTGGGTTGCGCCACGGCGCCGACCGCGGCAGAGACGAACGTGATCGCATAGATGGCGACCAACGAGATCTCGCCGGTGATGGTCAGCCCGGCCAGGGCCGCCGAAGTGAGGAGCAGGACCACCTGGGTGATCAGGAGTGTGCGCCGCCGGTCCTGGCCATCGGCGATCACGCCACCCATGATGCCGAACAGGAGTAACGGGAGGAACCGGAACAAGCCCAGGAGCCCTAACTGCAGGGCGTCTCCGGTGAGGCGATACACTTGCCAGATGATCGCCACGGCCTGGATGCGGGTGCCGAGGACAGAGACGAGTTCAGCGATCCAAAACCAACGAAAGTCCGGATAGCGCAGGACGCTGAAGGCCCGTTCGGTGGAAAACGACCGATCGTCCGTCACGGGTCACCGCCGGAGCCATGGCCATCGCCAGGCTTGGTCCCTGTCGACGCGATCCGACGTGACAACTCGACGAGAGTCATTCGAAAGGCTGAACGGAGATGGGCGGGGCGCTGAGCGGCGAGCAGATTCGGGCGATGTGTTCGGGTGCCGAACCATTGCTGTCTGGTTATCGAGATCTGGACGCTCAAGTCCAACCCAACGGGGTCGACCTGACATTGGAGACCGTGAGTAGCTTCGGCGGCCCCGGTCAGATGGGACGGTCGAATGCCGACCGCTCCTTGCCAGACCTCGTTCCCATCGAGATGGACGGGTCGGGCTGGTTCCGTTTGGACCCAGGGGCCTACCTGGTGACCTTCAACGAGGCGGTTCGCCTGCCGTTGGACGTGATGGCGCTGGGTCGTCCCCGTTCGAGCGTCGCCCGCTGCGGGGCGGCCATCCATTCTGCAGTGTGGGACGCGGGCTATCACGGACGGTCCTCGTCGCTCCTCGTCGTGCAGAACCCGGCGGGTCTCGCCCTGGAACCAGACGCCCGCATCCTGCAACTGGTGTTCTTCCGTCTCGACCGCCCGGCTGGTCAAGGCTACGCCGGCGCCTACCAGGGCGAACGCCTCGGCAATCGCTAGGTAACTGCCCGACTCGCGGCGCGACCAGGAATTAGGTCCGATCTCCCGGCCGGGAGAACAACGGCCTCTCGGGCGGCTCGCCCGGGACCGGGATCTGGGTCCGGACCTGTTTGCGCTCGGCCGTGTGGTCGCACTGGTCCACCGGACAGAAGTAGATCAGCGTGTACGCCTCCTCGGTCTGGTCGCTGAACCGTGACGGGTGGCCCTGCTTGCCCCGAAGGCGCATCTCCACCTTATGGGACGGGCATAGGGGAATATCCGGGTCGTTGCGCTCCCGGCGAAAGATGACATCGACGATCCGCTGCATGTCGCTCTCCATCGGCCGGTCGATCCGGGCCCCGCGTCGCTGCCGTGCTCAATCCTGGTCCACCTGGTCGGATCCGGCGCCCGTCACCAGAGATCGGTCGGCGTAGTGGTGATGACCTCTGGTCCGCCTTCGGCCCGAATGATAACCATTTGTTCGATCGCGGCCCCGCCGATCCCCGGTACAGAGAGTGTCGGCTCGACGCACAACACCATCCTGGGGCGCAGCTCCGATCGATCTCCAGCCCGGATGTACGGGAGTTCGACGGTCTCCAAGCCGATACCGTGCCCCATCGAGGCACCGGCGAACGCGGCATAGGGTGAACGGGCGAAGACGTCTCTCGCCGCCGTCGCCACGTCCTCGACCGCCGTTCCCGCCCGGCATGCCTCGACGGCTCGAAGTGTGGCCTCCTCGACCAGTTTGGCCACTTCCAGAGCATCAATCGGCAAGTCGGGTTTGCCAAACGTCCGATTCACGTCGAACTGATATCCGCGATGGGTCCCGATCACGTCGGTCACGACGAGTTCACCATCACCGACACGGCGGTCCATCGCCGGCGGCCAACGCGACCCGGACGTGGACCATGGTCCTGAGTGGACCCGGAAATACCGGATGAAGTCGGCCCCCGCTGAGACCGCAGCCGCCATCCCGGCGGCCGCTAGGTCCCGCTCCCTGGCGCCCGGAGTGGCCATCGCGGCGTGAGCGGCGGTCTGCGCCGTGTCGGCGCACCGTGCGGCTGAACGCAGGAGGTCCAACTCCATCGGTTCTTTCACCTGCCGGAGGGAGCTCACCGTGTCCCCCGCGTCCACGAACGTGAGCTCGGGGAGGTGGTCCCGGAGTCGTCGGTCGAGGGTGGCCGGCAAGATGTCGAGCCCGGCGACACCGACACGGCCACCGGCCAGCGACAGCGACTGGAGTGCCTCGATCAGGCCCGATTCCAAATCGGCATGGGCTCGGGTGTCACGGACCGCAACGATGTCCTGGCGATGGCGACGCAGATCGGTGAGGAGCATCGGGTCACCGGAGTGGGGGAGAATCAGGAAGGCGTGGCCCAGTCCGGAGATGCCATTGGCACCGATCGCCGTGGGGAATGGCGGAAAGTGATTGGTGAGGTAGGCGAGATCCCCGCACCGATCGTAGAACGATCGACCGACGACGACCAGCGCGTCGAACCCTCGTCGATCGGCCTCCGCTCGGACCAGATCCTGGCGCCGCTGCACGTCGGTGATCGGCACGGTCGTGGTGGCCCCGATCAGGTCGTCGCGATCCTCATCCATCGGTGGAGGCTCCGGTCTGGTGGTGCGAAAACAACGCGTCGAGGTCGGGGCAGGATCGGGTGATGATACGCTAGCGCGGCGGTGATGACCGCGCCGTGACCCATGGACGGAAAGGAACAGATCTCGTGGCGAAGGTGACGATGGAGGGCCTCGGGGAGACCGAGTGCGCGGACGGACGGCGTCTGGTGTTATGCATCGAGGACGCCGGTATCGACATCCTGCACCGCTGTGGGGGGAACGCGCGCTGCACGACCTGCCGAGTCGAGATCACTGGGGGCGATGCGGGACCCATGACCGACGCGGAGTCGAGCAAGTTGGCGACCCTCGGTGACATCCCTTCGTCCCTGCGACTCTCGTGCCAGGTCCAGGTCCGCGGGGACATCACCGTCAAGGTCCTCCGTCGGTTGCGCGACAACCCCGACATGGGCGACCCGGGACCGCGGCCGATCGAGTGGCCGGCGGATGGACCGTTGCCCCCAGAGTAAGGCGCTCGGGTCCGAGTCGCTTGGCAGTGGACGACGGCTCGGACTACACTGGTGCCGGTCGTGCTAGACGGGGAGCTGGCGGTGCCCTGTACTCGCAATCCGCTGTAGCGGGGTTGAATTCCCTCTCTAGGTGGCGCTTTGTGGGACTAGCGACGTAACGCGGCGTTGACGGTCGGGTCCCGCGCGGCGGGGAACCGTGAACCCGGTCAGGACCGGAAGGTAGCAGCCGTAAGCGGCACTCTTCGGGTGATGCGGGGTTGCCTGACCCGAGCCAACGAGCGGCGACAAGCCGGAAGGTGTCCATCGAAAGAGGGTGCACGACCACAACCCGGACGCACCGCGGCCCGCCTCTCGGCGGGCCGCGCCGGTTTTTCGCATGTCTCCAATGTTGTCGTAGATCAGCGCCGAAGGCGCCGCCGGACTGGTCGCCGCCCGACCGGGACCGCCCGGATCGCGTTCGGCCGGGCACCGCTCGGGTGCGTCTTGAGGTAGTGCTGCCGAGTCTTGCGTGACTCGTATGCTTCGCGCTCGGCCGGGTAGTCAGTGCGGAGATAATTGGCGACCGCGAGGCCGAACCCGATCAGGCTGAGGAACGAGAGGTACATCCAGATACGTGCCCCGAAGGTGAAAGGGTTGATCTGGAGCCAACGGATCAGGAAGAAGAACAGCCCCATGCCGAAGATGACCATCGCGTACCCGGACGACCGCTGGGCGAAGCGACGCTGCAGACCATTCCGGAACAACCTGCGGGCACCATCGTTGTAGACGACGATGCTGGCCACCAGACCGATCGAGAATAGGATCAGGTACGCCGTCGAGAACGGTCCGAAGACCTCGTCGGGGCCAGGTACGGTCGTCTGATAATCCCATGAAAACGGGTTGGCCATGGCGCGTGTCCTCGGGGCGGCGATTCGGACGGGACGGCGGCCGGAGTATACCAGCCATCGTCTACCGTCTGAATCCACGGCGCGGACCAGACCGCCAAATCCGTCCCAGTCTCTGCACGGTCAAGTTTAAACACTCCGACGTCAGGCAGTGTCCATCACCAGGGCTCGCTTGACCTGCCGGTCTCGGTTAGATCACGTGCTCCGACGGGGGACCGTAAGGGGTGCCCCCGCCGCCAGACGCCGCCGATCGACGGTTCAGAGATAGGAGAGGCCGCTAGTACATGC
>CADCWH010000396.1 GCA_902806395.1 uncultured Thermomicrobiales bacterium
GGCACCGACCGCTGAGCGAGCAACGTGGGAGACGTGAAGAGGCCGCCAGAGCACGTCGCTCCGGCGGCCTCTTCGCATTCGGCGGTCTCCCGTCATCGGCAGCAGACCTGGGACCGGCCCATGCTGGCTGGCAAGGGCGCAGCATTTCGGGGACGGTGCATTCTCCCTTGACCCGAGATGCCGCTATGGAGGCATTGGCGGTCCGGTCGCCGGCCGACGGACTCGCCTGAGCAGACTGCGGCGAAGCGTCCGTCTACGATCACCGCCCGAGCGAAGGCTCCACTCCATACCGCGATCCCGCGACCGCGTCGGTTGGGCGCTGGAGGTTGGCACACTGTCGAAACAGCCTACCTCATGCTTGCTGGTCTTGGTCTTGGTCTTGGTCTTGGTCTTGGTCTTGGGGCCGACGGGGCGTTCAGCGGTCGTCGTCGAGGTGCCAGAAGGCTCGAGCGACCGCGGACCACGAGACCTGGTCGGGTTCCAGGACGTCCCGGATGTAGTGATGGAAGGTGTCGGGGTAGTAGAGCATCGCCCGGACCATCACCTCGCGGGCGAAGCGGGGGCGGATGGCGGGGGGAAGGCCGTAGGCGTCCCAGAAGGCACGGAGGGGGGCGCGGTCGGCGCGGTACTGGTGGACACCGGGGGAGATCATGTCGTGGGCGGGCGGGCCGACCTTGGCGTCGCCCCAGTCGACCAGGCCGGTGATCGTGAGCGCGCCGTCGACCGTCTCCACCAGCAGGTTCAGGCCGGTCAGATCGCCGTGGAGTAGCACGTCCGGGCCCGGCGCGTCGAGCAGCGGGCGGGCGGCGGCCAGTTCGGCGGGCAGGGTGGCGAGGAGACCATCGGGTACGCCGGCGGCCCGCATCTCGGGCTCGCAGGCGGCCCATTGCTCCCCGAGCATGCGGGGCCAGTCGAAGCCGACCTCGGGGGGTGCCCCGTCGAGGGACAGGGCGTGGAGGGCGGCCATGATCTCGCCGTGGCGGCGGGCCAGCCGGACACGGTCGGCCTCGTCCACGTCGGGCCAGCGGTCGGCGAGCGGGATGCCGGGCAGGCGGCGCTGGACCTGGTACTCCCACTCCCCGACCGCGCCCGTCGCCACGACGGTGGGGACCGTCACCGGCAGCCGATCGCCGACCCAGCGGATCGCCGCCGTTTCCCGCCCGGTGTCGCCCCGCCAGAACGGGGGCGTCAGTTTGACGATCAACCCCTCCCCTAGCCCGACGACCACGTTCCGGCCGCGGTGGAAGCGGTGCCAGTCGTCACCTGGCAGCCCGTGCCGGTCGCGGATCGCCCGCAGGGCCGGGAGCCAGGTCTCTAGGGGGCGCACCCGGACATCGGCCCAGTAGGCCGCCATGTCGAACCCGGTCGGGAGGGCGTCGATCGGATCGTCCTGGGTATCGGTCACGCCGGGCCGTTTCCTTTCACTCGGCCCGGCGCCGCCTTCGCCCTTCCCGGGGGAAGATGATCCGGATCGGGTCGCTGGCGAGGGTGGTCGCCTGTGCGGATCCGTCAGATCCCCTCGCCAGGCAATCACTGGAGGCGACATTCCGGGCCCCGCGCCCAGGGCGGGGGCGCTTTGATGGCGTCCGGTCTCCCAGGATCCTACCTTCTGGGTGCGGGGGCCAGCGCGGTCGAAGGCGTAGACCTGAAGCATGACATTGTGCAGCCCGAGGGAGGTGAAGGCGTCGTCGACGATCAGGCAGGTCGTCTCGGCGCCGTAGTGGCTACCGTGCACGGTGAGATCGCCGATGGCGATGCCGAACTCGGCGGCCCGGTCCCATCCGTCGATGTCGGCCAGGTAGGTGGTGCCGGTCGGGCGTCCGCCCCTCTCCGAACGCTGCCCATGCCCGCCCCCACGTCCTCCGCCACGTCCGGTGTCATCGGTTTCACCCCCGGTCGGGCCCTCAGCCCCGTTCTCAGGGTCGGGTCAGCGCGTCATGGATGGAGCCAAGAATCTGGGGCACAAGACTGAGGGTGCAACGCTCTCCTCTCCGCACTCGGTATGAGGATTAAGCAGGTGGAAAGCAGGTGGATTACGCATGTGTACCGATGTCTGGCCCTGCGACGGTCCCCAGAATAGGGAGCGTGACAGGGGTCACCGAGATAGCACCAATAACGACCTGGACGCCCAGGGATCGAGGAGCGAACACGATGTCGTCATTCCCCCGACGTTTCCTCTCTATCGGCACGCCGCGGTGGACGTTGCGCGCGGCTCAGACCCTGACGATGGCGGTGATGGTGCTGACCATCCTCGGCATCGGTGGCAACCCGGCAGCCGCCCAAGGGACGGTGATCCGGCAGACCACGACGACGTCCGCGATCGCGGAGGGCGAGGCCTGCTTCACGGACTTCGAGGAATGCAGCTTGGTCGACCTCTACATCGGCCCCGGCAAGGGAGCGGGCACGACGGTGCTCTGCCTCAGCATCAGCACCGGCTGGACGAGCTACGAAGAGGCCTGCGCGGACGTGACCGCGACGTTCACCATGGACGCCAAGTTGCTGACGGTCGCGAACCTGCCACCCACCCCGGTGACCTTCGAGACCGCGAACTGCGACAAGTTCGGGAACTGCTCCGACCCCATCACCCGCACGGTGACCGTGGCCGCGAGCTGGGCCGGCGCCGGGAACCGCACCCCGATCCAGGAGATCCTGGGTGACCGGTACGGGGCCTGCACGGAGATGCACGTGATCACCGGGATGGTGCGTCACTCCACCGTCACGCTGACGATCGATGGCCAGGCCGTCACCGCCTCCGGCAACCTGCAATCGATCGACGCGACGCAGACCCTGCGCACCAACTGCGACGAATAACCTGACCGCTGGCCGATCACCAGACGAGCCGACGAGGAGCCGCCCACCTGGGCGGCTCCTCGCATCATTCGCATGCCGCTCATGCATCAGGCGCAACGCCTTGCGGGTCCCTCCGAGCCGAGGGGGTGTCGAAGACGCATGCCACTTTTCACGGGCGCGCGGGCCACCCATGTGCCGGTTGAACTGAACCGCCGCGATGGCGCTTCCCACCATGCGGTGCGGTATTCGGGGATACGAGAACGGCCGA
>CADCWH010000397.1 GCA_902806395.1 uncultured Thermomicrobiales bacterium
CATGGTGTGAGTGCCGCCACCCCTGACCGACCGCCGTGACGGAACAGGCGGCGGATCGCCGGTCAGGGCGGCGCACCACGGTCGACGATCTGGACCACGGGAAGGGCGGTCTGGTCGACCCATCCCTGACCACGACGTTCGCTGCTGGGATCGTGCCGGCCATAGCCGAGTCGATCCGGGTCAGGACGTGCCGAGCGGCGTGGAACTCCCGCCCGGGTAGCCCTTGGAGAGATCAGCGAAACAGGCGACGGAGTTCATGGGAGGTGTACGCCAAGGTCCATCGAACACGGGAAATGGCCCGAAGGCCGGAAGGAGCACACCCCCGCATGGTGGGTCAGGCAGGGAACGATTGTCGAGGGATGCCGGTGGGGGGTATCATGAAGCGGTTCCCACGCGGATCGTCCCATCGTCGCGAGTCGCTCTGCCCCGTGCGCTGCCCGACCTTAAAGGTGCCCCGATGACCTCCACTGACGTGATCGACACCGGAACCACTGAACCCCAGGTGGTGACGGCCGACCCGCGAGGCGTGGTGACTACACCCGAGCGGCAGACCGCCGTACTCGCAGGGCGGTCGACGTCCTACGACGCGGATAAGGACAAGATCCTGACCCGGCTGCGGCGGATCGAGGGTCAGGTCCGGGGCGTGCAGCGGATGATCGAAGGCGACCAATACTGCATCGACGTCCTGACGCAGCTCTCCTCGATCATCGCGGCGACCCGAGCCACGGGGCTCCTGGTGTTGGAGGACCACATCCGGGGGTGCGTGATCGGTGCCGCCGAGGACGAGCGCGAAGCCGTCCTGGCCGAGCTGACGACCGCGATCGACCGCTTCAACCGGACGATCGGCTGACCGACGACGTATTCCCCTCCTCCCTCTCTTGCTCCCATCGGACCCCGGACACGGCGTCCGATGACGGCTCGAGAGGTCGTCATCACGGTGGGCACTGGTTCGGATCGCCCGTCCCGTCATGTCGTGCGATCTCGTACTGATGATTTTCACGATCGCACGTGTTCCCGAACCTCGACCCTCGTGGTCATCAGCATCCCGGGAATCGAGCGGATCCCCTGTATGTGGACGGGTGACCAACGATCCGCGCGCGCTATCGAGACCTCCGGGATCGGCTGGAAGGAATCGGATCGAGCGTACGGTTACCCTGCTCGTTCTCCCGTAGCGTGCCCTGATGGCATGCACCCTGCGGCCCCTGATAGTGGATCGGGACCGTGTCAACGGCGCACCGGTCCCTGTCCAAGTCGTGGGTGAACCGGGGAAACCCGGACGATCTTTGGAGAGATCGAGCGACGAACCGGGCGAGGTGGTTAGCCACCGAATTCGCGGTGGGCTGGCATACGCCACACGATCCAAGACAGCAAACACGGATAGAGACACCCTACGCGGTAAGACGATCACCATCATGGCGTCGAACACGGTCGAGCAGGCGGAGAAGACGCGGCAAGCGGTCAGGGTCTGACACACGCCCCGGCAGCATCATGACCCTCTTCTAGGTCGCGGATCAATGCGTGACTCACGGTGACGCCGGACGCTCCGCAAGGGTTGGTCCGGTGTCTCCGCATCTGGATATGCCCGTCGTGGCGATGGCGATCTCGTCCCAGCGGGAGCGGAGCGCGAATGGAAGATGAGGATGACCGAGCGATGACCAGACTCGCCGTCCTCGTCCGTAACGCGATCCTGATGTGGTACGGGTGCTCGCTCTCGGCCCCACGCAAGGCGAGAGGGTCAAGGTCCTCCTCCGACCACAACGGCGTTGCCCTCTTTGGCAGGACGCCGCCCAAGATTCGGGCCCGGTGTGCCAATCTGGCACCGATGTGGGGGTCGTGTGGATAAGTCTTGGGAGCCGGTGGATAACCGGTGTGGATTGTGGACAACGCTGCGGACAATCGTGGCCTGGCCGGGGACAACCCGGTGGACGAGGTAGGGATATTGTCCACCATTGCGTGGATAGGCACAGGAGCAGCCGTCACCGGTTGTCCCCATGACGGCAGGTTGTCGATAGTCGATCCCCACCTTGTCCGGCCGAAACGGGCCGTCCGTACGCGGTATTTTGCGACTGTCCCCATATCCACCGGCCCTACTACCACAACGGACGTTCTCTCTCTTATTCAAAGAATGACGTTAACGGGGAGCGTGACGGGGAGGTGCCAGACCCCCACCAGGGGCAAGGTGATCGAGATCCACGGGTGTGGACAAGCCGACCGGGACGGTGGACAACCGATCGGGTGTTCGGGTCGAGCGGGCCACCGACGCCCCCGCGCCACCACTCAGACGAATGCCGGGCGATGTTGAGCGGTCAAGCTCGGTCGCCCGGCATTCATTCGTCTCTGGAGAAGGCAGATCACTCAGCGTTGGGCCGAATACCGAACGGACACTGGATGTCCGGACTGAACGGACACACGACGGGCCCCACGACGCGTCGTGGGGCCCGTCATCGCATCAGAGGGGTGGTCAGCCCCTGCTGATTCGTCCGCGGAGGGCGGCGAGCGCCAGGGTCATGCTGACGGCTCCGACGGCAAGAGTGGCCAGGAGACCTTCCAACAAGATGCGGGGTTGCCAGCCACCATAGAGCAGGGAGCGCAAGGCGGCCAGGAGGTAGGTCATCGGGTTGAAGTCGGCCACGGTCGCCAGCCAGCCAGTGAGCTGCTCCTGGGGGAGCGTCGCGGTGGTCAGGAAGGCGAACGGGAAGAACAGGATGAAGCTGGCCCCGACGGCACCGGGGGAGCCGGTCTTGAGGGCGATGGCGTAGGGGAAGCCAGTGAAGACCAGACCCCACAGGGCGGCCAGACCGATGAACAGCAACAGGCCGGGGACGCCGGTCTCGAACCGGACGCCGACCAAGAAGCCCAGGGCCACCACCGGCAGGGAGAGGATGACCACCAGGGCGATGTCGGCCACCATCAGGCCCAGGAGCAACGATAGGCGTCGCATGGGGGTCATCAGGAGGCGGTCGAAGTAGCCGGACTGGATGTCGGTGACCAGGGCCGGCGCCCGGGAAATGCCGGTGATGGCGAACACGATCGCGGTCGGGAGCTGGAACGCCCGGAAGTCGAGGCCGGCGATCCCGCGCTCGGCAAAGTCCTGCAGGGTGCCGATGTTGACCGCGAAGAAGAAGATCGGGATGATCAGGGAGGGGATGATCACCTCCGGCTCGCGGGGCAGGGCCCGCAGGGCGCGGATGGCGACCGACCAGATGTCGGCCAGGGGACCGGAGTGGCGAGCGCGGATGGTCGGACCGGAGGGTCGGCGGACGCCTCTGGCCCGGTTCCCGGTCGGCGTCCCCGCGGGGTACGTGCTGGCCATCTAGGCGCTCTCCTCGATCAGGCGGTTGCCGGTCAGGGTCAGGAAGACATCGTCGAGGGTCGGTTCGCGGACCGATAGGGTGCGAACGGTGACGCCGGCGTTGGCCAGGCTGACGACGATCGGGGAGACGGCGGCGGGGCCATCGGCGGTGACGGCGGTGAGTTGGTCCCCGTGGCGGTCGATGCTGTCCACCAGGCCGATACCCTTCAGCGTGTGGTCGGCAAGGTCGACGTGGTCCTCGTCGACCTGGACGACGACGAGGTCGGAGCCGATCGAGCGCTTGAGGGCCTCGGGGGTGTCCTCGGCGACGATCTTGCCGTGGTCGATGATGCCGACCCGGTCGGCGAGGGCATCCGCCTCTTCGAGGTACTGGGTGGTGAGGAAGATCGTCATGCCGAGGTCGTCATTGAGGCGACGGACCTCCGCCCAGACCTTGGCTCGGGAGAGGGGGTCGAGACCGGTGGTCGGCTCGTCGAGAAAGAGGACATCGGGGTTGTGGATCAGGGCCGCGGCGAGGTCGATGCGGCGCTTCATGCCGCCGGAATAGCGCTTGATGCGCTGGTCGAGGGCGTCGCCGATGTCGATCAGGTCGCGCAGCTCAGCGAGGCGGGCGTCGATCTCGGCCGGGGTGAGACCGTAGTAGCGGCCCTGCTGGCGGAGCAATTCGGTCCCGGTCTGCTGGTCGTCGAGGGCAGCGGCCTGGAGGGCGACACCGATCTTGAGTCGGACGGCGTCCGGCTCGCGGGCGACGTCATATCCGGCGACGATCGCCCGGCCACCGGTCGGGGCGGTCAGGGTGCAGAGCATCCGGACCGTCGTGGACTTGCCGGCCCCGTTCGGACCGAGGAAGCCGTAGATCTCCCCCTGGCGGACGGCGATGTCGATCCCGGCGACGGCGACGAAGTCCCCGAAGCGGCGTTCGAGACCGCTGGCCTGGATGGCGATCGTGTCCGAGACGGATGATCGGTCGGAAGGTGCGGGGGACGGGGTGCTGGTCATCAGGGGATGTCGGTTCCTCCGGGTACCGGGTTCGTCGGCCCGCGACTGCGGTGGGGGCCGATGGGTCGGGGTATCGACGGGGGCCGGTGGACGTTCGATGACGACGCTCATGCGTACCTCACTCTCCGCGCGGTCGGGGCCTCACGTGTTTCCGCGGCGGCGGAATCCCGGACAGCGCACTCCTCCCGCCGATGTCGACCTGACACCGGTCGCCTGCGGCATAGAGGAGGAAGGCACGGCCCGATTCTCCGTCGATAAGAACACGTGATCTATACGTACTCTACCAGAGGATGCCAGGTTGTCAATACCCAGGTCCCCGAGCGGGAGGAGCCGACGGGTCGTGCCAGGTGCCGGAGATGACCGGGACCACTCCCCGGCCCCCTTTGGTTCGAGACGACGGGAAACACTCCACTCCTCGGTCCGTGCTGGAGTGGTATGCGGTCGCAGAGTGCGTCCCGGCCCGTGGTGGTCCGGCGCTGACCGCCGCGACGTACACCCAGCGTCGTCCGACGGTGACGTGCCTCCCCAACATGTTTCTCCGACATGGTCGCCACGAGCGGCGATCGTACGTGGTGCCCGGCCGATGATCGGTAGGGTCATCGGTACGGTAATCAGCACGGGATATTTGGCGACCGGATCCCGATCCTTGCCAGAATGGTCGATGAAGTGGTCCTGGGGCGACGACCATCACGTCACGGTCGGTGATGTCCTATGAGGGCATAAGATCACCAATGATGATTCCGTCGTGGATGGAACTACGGTACGCAGTCGGCCACCGGCGATGCGCTGGCGAGCCCTAATAGAAGACTGTCCTCGTCCGGTGGTAGGGATCGGTGGACGGGGGGAGGTACTGGCCAGCGACCCAGAGGGTCCAGTCCAACTCGTAGGCGGAGAGGGTGATGCCAAGGCTGGCGAGCTCCCGGCGGAGGAGTTCGCAGCCCCAGACGGTGGCGGCACGGATCTCGACCTCCTCGGGGGAGCCGGCGGCGAGGTGATCGCGGTGGGCGATCCGGGCCGCCAGACCATCGTCGTAGTGGAGGATGCCGAAGCGACGGAGGACCTGGGGGACCTTGTAGTCGGCGAAGACGGTCAGGTCGGCGAGGTCGTCGAACTGGCCGAGGCCGGTCCCACCCAGTGCCCCGGCGAGGTCGGCGACCAGGATCTGGGCCCGCTTGTAGAGGTAGACGGGCTGCCCGGCGTAGGTCGTCTCGTCGCGGAAGGACGGGAACGTCTCGATCACCAGGCGGGCCAGGGACGGGGCGGAGCGCCGGGCGGCGGCGATCAGGCCGACCACCGGCGGTTCGCCGGGATGCTCGGCCGCGAAGTGGGTGAGGCCCGATCCGACCTCGCGCAGGTGGACGGCGCGGCGGTCGAGCAAGGGGATCGACTCGGTCTCGGGCCGCTCGTCGTCAGGCCGGAAGATGGCCGCTACGTCCGCATCAGAGATGGTCGCGAGCCAGTCGTGGTCGAAGAGCGGCACGCCCTCCTCGACGGCGCGGCTGAGAGAGGCGGCCAGGGCCCAGTAGCCCTCGTACCGCTCGCCCCGCCAGCGGACGGCCCAGCGATGCTCCGGGGCAGGGTCGTCGGACCAGAAGCAGAAGTTGAGGGCGTCGAGGACCAGCGTCCAGGTGGCGGTTCGCCAGGGCGCGTCGGGGTCGACGAAGTGGAGGGAGGGCTCCCAGGCCGGTGGCCCCGACCAATCTGCCGCGAGGTCGGACGCGACCTGGACCACCCGGGTCGCGTCGACGGTGACGGAGCGGGCCCGGGCCATGACCTGCCGCGTGCTGACCAGGACG
>CADCWH010000398.1 GCA_902806395.1 uncultured Thermomicrobiales bacterium
AAAAGCGGGTGGGACGATCGTCCCAACGCGCCGTGGCAGTCCGCCCTGGCCAACCGGGGTCTACCGGCGCCCGGTGACGATGATCGACGATGGTGGGACACCTGGCGGCACCGGGGGAAGTGATGGGTACGACGCGACGACGCGGCGCGGCCGAACCGCGAATGGGTCGGCTCGGGACCGCGATCTATCTGGCCTGCCTGGTGGTCTTCGCCGCGCTGGTCGTCATGGCGATCTATACGGATCTGTGGTGGCTCGCCGCGGTGGTGGCGGTGATGGCGATCGTTTTCGTCTATGCGGGGTGGTTCGTGCTGGCCCGGGCCTGGCGCATCCCACCCGCCATCCCGCGGCGCCCGGTTCGACGCCGCGGATGATTCCGGCCCGATCCCGTACGGACCGGGTCGGGGGTCACGATCAGGCTGGGCGCTCGGCGAGGGTGACTTGGGTCTCGATCGTCTCGTCGCCGCGCTGGACGGTGACGCTCACCGTGTCGCCTGGCTCGTGGTCGAACAGGATCTCGATGAACGGGGTGTCACTATCGATCGCTTCCCCGTCGATCTCGATGATCACGTCGCCGGGTTCGATGTCGGCCGCCGCCGCCGGGGAATCGTCGCTGACGGTGATCACGACCTGCCCGTAGTCGACCGACAAGTCAGCCTGGGCGACGATCACGTCGGTCACCGGCAAACTCTCCACGCCGAAGAACGGGTAGGCGACCTCACCGTCTTCGACCAGTTGGCGGACGACGTCTTGGACGGTGCTCGAAGGGATCGCGAAGAACAGGCCTTGGGCGATCTGGCCGCTCCCCGTCTGGGGGATGCCCAGAGTATTGACGCCGACCACCTCGCCAGCCAGGTTGAAGAGCGGACCACCCGAGTTGCCAGGGTTGATCGCCGCGTCGTGCTGGATCAGGTTGGTATACACGGCGTTGGCCGATTGGAACTCCTGCGGAGTGCGGCCGATGGCGCTGATGATGCCCTCCGTCACGGTATTGGTGAACGTCCCCAACGGCGAGCCGATCGCCAGGACGGTCTCGCCGGGCAGCAGGGCGTCCGAATCGCCGAAGGAAACCACGGCCGGCACCTCGCCCGTGACGCGCAGGACGGCAAGGTCACTGGTCTCGTCGGCACCGATCAGTTCGGCTTCTCGCTCCTCGCCGGTGGAGAGGAACACCGAGAAGTCGTCACCGTCGTCGACAACGTGCTGGTTGGTGACCACCGTCCCCGCGTCGTCGATGAAGAATCCCGTCCCTGCCCCCTGCGGGACGGACTGGTCGGTCGATGTCCCGGCGAGCACCTGGCGATTGATCACCGTGACGACGGCCGGGTTGACCGTCTGGACCACCTCGACTGAGGTCATGGCCTCGGCGGTACCGGCCGACTGGGCGAAAGCCGCCGGGGCAGAATGGTTGCCCGTCGACAAGGTGATGGTGGCGGCGCCGACGGTGACGGCGACCGCGATGATCGCCCGGACACGCGTTGATGCGAACACGGAAGAACTCCTGAACCTGAACTCGAACGGGAAGACAGTGCCGATCGACGAGGCTCGGTCAGGGCGACGGCGAGGGCAACCGGGCAACGCCGAGGTGATGCAGGAAACGTGCCCTTCGCTCCGACACCGACTGGCTGCCCGTGGCCATCGCCACCGTCTCTCCATAGACTCGAAACTCGGGTTCGCGCAAGCGACCGCATTGATACTCGCCGCTCGGACCTGGGATAAGCTGGGGATCGGCTGTGAATTCACCGTGAGTGACGGTCCAGTGGTCCCCCGCCGGGCCCCGACATCGAGGGTCGGGCCAAAATCAGAATCCCGTGTCGGACCAGCCGAGACCCGTGAACTGGGCAGTGCGGAAAAATGGGAAGGGGGTGCGGACGACCGGTGGTCTTCCGCACCCCCATTGATGAGAGCGCCTTCGCGCCGTGGCTGGCGGCGCGAGAGGGTTCGGACACGGCGTTCCAGGTCTGTGCGACCGGACGACGTGCGCGGGCCACCGAAATGGCCGCGCCGGAAACCGTTGCAGCGGTCCCGGTCCTGTCGAGCCACCCCGCGCCGGGCCTGAGCCGCGCCGGGGGCGGTCGAGAGCCCCACCGCTCCGGCCGAAGCCGGTCACGACGGAACTCGCGAAGATGAGCGTCCCACCATGGCGAGGGAGGGGGAAAACCACAGTGGGAGACATCTCCGCACCCCTATTTTACTGACCCGGAGTCACAGGGTCATGGTCCAATGGGATACCCACCCGGGTCCGTTGGTGCCGCACATCCCGCAGGCCCCATCTACTGTCCGTCTCATGCCGTGGGAACCCGGACGAAAGCGCAGGAATCGCTCCCGCGGCCTTCCTACCCCGCCAGGTTCGCGTCGTGATAATGGGATTCGGTGACCTCGTTCGAGCCCGCGGTACCACCGCGCTCTGGAACTTTCGTCACGGTGGGTGGTGACGAGGTGGCACACCCCTCCGGACTATGCATGGACTCCCTTAGCCATCTCTCCCGAGTCACTGTGTGGGCTGGCAACCTGGAGAAGCGAGAGACATGAACCCGGGTGCATCACCGTGTCCCATCGGTGCGCCCGGGCCGGGAACGGTCGCTGCCGCATCAACTAGGGGACCCGTTCCGAATGAGGCGGCATACCGCGTGCGAACTCGACCCCAAGCGTGGCGAATGTGGCGCGCGGGGTCAATCGTCGCCTCCCGGTTGGGGGCGGGTTCTTCTGGAGGAACGAGATCATGTCTAACAGGAATCGAACGATTCGAGGGGGTCTGTTGACGCTCATCATCGCCGCGCTCGTCGCGTTCGTGGCGACACCGGGGCTGATGTCCGTCGCGGCTCAAGACGAGCCGGTCGAGGATGTCGGTCAGGCGCGGGTGCGCATCGTCCACGCCTCCCCCGACGCTGGACCGGTCGACGTCTACGCTGGTGGAGAATCTCTCTTCGTCGGGCTGGAGTTCGCCTCGGCCAGCGACTACGTGATGATCCCGGCCGGCGAGCAGCAGGTCCGAGTCGTCCCGGCCGGTGGTCCCATCGATGATGCCGCCATCGACTTGACCACGGAGTTCACCGACGGTAGGACCTATGAAGTCGTCGCGACCGGGCTCCTCGAAGAGATCCAGGGTCAGGTGTACGAGGTCAACCGCACCACCCTCGCCGGGGAAAACACGGCCCGCGTCCGCGTGATCCACGCTGCGATTGGTGTCGAGGCGGTCGATGTCGCAACCGCCGGTGGGGAGACCCTCTTCACCGCCATCGCTCCCGGCGCCGCCACCGACTACGTCGAGATCGAGGCGGACACCCTCGACCTGGAGGTCCGAGAGGCCGGTACGACCGAGGCCGCCATCACCGCTTCCGGCGTGATGATCGAGCCCGGCATGATCTACGACATCGTCGCGATCGGCCAGGCCGCGGACCAGAGTCTCCAACTTCTGCCGCTCTCCACGATGGCCCTCCCGGCCTGCTCCACCTTGGTCGGCGTCGGTACGGCGACAGATGCGTGCGTCCGCATCATTCACGCTTCCCCGGATGCGCCGGCCGTCGATGTTTACCTCGATGACCAGCCGGCTCCGGTCGTGACCGGTGCCGCGTACGGGACAGCCACCAACTTCATCGCTGTTCCCGCCGGTGAGCATCAGATCCGCGTCTCGGCCACTGGAACCCCGGCTGACGAGTCGGTGATCGATGAGACTGTCACCTTCCAGGCCGGCGCCGCCTACGAGGTCGCCGCGAGCGGGATGCTGGAGGAAGTCAACGCCCAGATCGACCAGATCGACCTGAGCTCGATGCCGGAAGGAACCGCCCGCATCCGGGCGCTTCACGTCTCGCCCGATGTCGAGAACGTCAACGTGATCGCCAACGCCCAGCTCCTCTTCGAGGGGATCGAGCACGACGACGCCAGCAACTACATCGAAGTGCCGGTCGGGCCGTACAGCCTCGACCTGCAGAACGCCGATGGTGAACTCATCCTGACCCAGCCCGATGTCCAACTCGACGCCAACATGGTCTACGACGTGTATGCCATCGGACGCGCAGAGGATGACTCGCTCCAGTTCCTGATCGTGTCGGCCATGGCCGCCGCCCCGGAGCAGGCACCGGCCGCCGCCACCCCGGTCGGCGAGGCAGCGTCCCCGGTCCCGGCCGGGACCACCGAAGCTGCCGCCACCCCGGTGGGCACCCCGGTCAGTCCGACCGAGACCCCCGTTGAGGTCACCGAAGTCGTCACCGAGGTCGTGACCGAAGTCGTCTCCAGTGAGGCGACCCAGACCCCGACCCCGTCTAGCTAATCGAATCGAATGTCGGTGGGATCGGATTTAACCCGGTCCACCGCGATCAGGACGGGGGTGACCAGCTCGCTGGTCACCCCCGTCTCGCGTTTCCGTAGAGCGTTCGGTCGCCCCGTCCGGTCCCCGAGTCATGGCCAAAACGCGTATGGTTGGCACATGGAATGCGTTGCAATCCGTTAGTGGAGAGACCGTCAACGTCAAATGACGGACCTCCCGACGCGCGAGAGCGCGGTGGCGCGATGGGCAAACGGTGTCCGCGCCAGAGCAGAGGAGAAGCGACTATGTACATCGGTGGTGGAATCGTGACCGTCCTGCTGATCATCATCCTGCTGGTTCTGATCTTCTAGGATCGGGCGCGGACGATATCGCACGACATCCAGACGCTACGGAGGCCACGCGGGAAACCGCGTGGCCTCGTCGTGTCCGAGTGACAGGTTGGCACGAGGGTCGGTACGGCGAAGCGCCGCCGCACCGGGGAGGTTCGGCTCAGCGGTAGACGCGGATAAGCATGTTCCCATCGGCCGGGGCACCGGGGACCGCCTTGGCTTTGGTGCTCGCCGACGCCCGGCCCGTCGGGCAGGCAGCCACGGCGACGACAGTGTCGGCCAGAGCTCGCAGGACGACCTGGTCGTTCCGCTCCGAGAGGGGCTCACGGACTTCGAAGGCGCCCCGCTGCACCAGCGCAACGTGCATGAACCAGTTGACCGGGTCGGGGAGACCCTCGCCATTGACGCCCGCGCCGCCGAGCGCGGCTGTCAGCGCATCTCGACACGGCCCATTCGTCAACACGGTGCCCCCAAGCTTGCCCGGCTTTGCCGAGCAGCCGGAGACCAGCATGTCGTGTCGTCCGACCGTGTCGGTGACCAGTTCGAACATCGCCCGTTGCCGGTTCGACCAGAGAGTCATGGCCCGTTGGATCACGATCGAATTGTTCGCCGCCCGAGTCTGGCCGGTCGAGAGCCACTCGGTCGCGTCATCGGCAGCGAACGCGACGAATTCCGCCACTTGCTTGCCG
>CADCWH010000399.1 GCA_902806395.1 uncultured Thermomicrobiales bacterium
AACCGGGTCTCGCTGCCGGCGCGGGTCCGGTGCCCTGTGGCGGTGCCGCGAGGGTACCCGAGACTCTTCGTTTTGTACCTGTCTGGGAACAATGGTGACCAACAGGCCGCGCCGGATCATGGCGGACGGACGTGGCCTCGACTGCGTCGTGTCAGGAACCCCGATGCTCTCCGATGCGCTACCCGTCGCGGCGCGCGGTCTGCCAAGCGTCGGCCAAGTTCACGATGAACGTGGCTGCCCACAGGGAGAGCAGCCGGGGCCGCACGTGGTCCGGTCCAATCCGCGTCTCCCGCAACCCAAAGACATTCCGGGCGATCCAGGTATTGAGCCCGCTCGCGGTGCTCAGCCCGAGTCCGGCCACCAAGAACACGGCCGCCTTCGCCGGTTGTCGGTTGTATGCCTGTCCGAGGCCCTCGGCAAGGGCGGATAACGCTACCGCCACGCCCGCCCGAGAGGGATGATCCCCTGCTCTCCGCTCCATCACCGCCACACCCCACAGTCAACCGGGCACCACGCGAACGAAGAAGTTCACGTCCGTGACGCACCTCGATGAGTGAGGCTGGGCGCAGATACCGTGCCACTTGGCGCTGCTGGGCAGCGGTGCCGACCGTACATCGCCGCGGGCACGGGGCGACACATGAGCGCGGTGGCATGGGTCGCGGGCCGGCACGGCTCCGCGCTCGGCTGACATCGGTCCGTCACGCCGTCGCGGGATGGTCGTCGTCGAATGGGCGGTACGCATCACATACCTCGACTGTTCGGCCGGTAAAGCATGCGCCGCTGGTGGAGCCCTCTGGCGTGGGCCCATGCCGGAGTGCTTGGGTGACGCTCCCGGACGGTGGCTCGCCGGACGCATCGGTGCCACCGCATCTCGGACGAGCCGCTCGGTCCAAGGCCGCTTTCCAGCACTCTCCCGCTCCGTCCAATCCAGCACCCACCGAACCCCGTCGCGTCGCACTCCCCTTTGGAACCACATGCCACACCGCGGCTGGGAATGGGATATGATGCGTACGTACACTTCCCACCTTCATGGGGAGGGCGAACGTGGCGGGCGCGGACGGGGGTGCGGGGATGAGCAGCCAGGCCGGTGGGTTAGGACGACCATCGGGAACCACGGCCGGAACTGAAGACAGTCTCTTCGAGCGGTTGTTCCATCTCCGGGACCACGGCACGGCGGTCCGGACCGAGGTGATGGCCGGGATCACGAACTTCATGGTCATGTCCTACATCATCGCGGTGAACCCGATCATCTTGAACCTGGGGGGTGGCGGGCTCGACATCCGCCAGGTCGCCACGGTCACCTGCCTGGCGGCCGGGCTACTGACGATCGCGATGGGCCTGTATGCCAACCGGGCGATCGCCATCGCCCCGGGGCTGGGACTGAACGCGATCGTCGCCTTCACGCTGGTCGGGTCGATGGGCCTGACCTTCCCGCAGGCGATGGGCGTGGTGGTCGCCGAGGGTCTGGTGATCACCCTGCTGGTGCTGCTGGGCATCCGTCAATACGTCCTCGACGTGGTGCCGCTGGCCCTGAAGCAAGCCATCTCGGTCGGGATCGGCTTCTTCATCCTGTTCATCGGCCTGCGCAACGCCGGGGTGGCGGGGGTCAGTGCCGCCGGGCTCCCGGAACTCCTCCCGCTGAACACCTGGCCGATCTTCGTGGCGATGGCCGGACTGGTGATCACTCTGGTGCTGGTCGCCCGCGGCATTCGCGGCGGCATCCTCTGGGGCATTGTCATCGCGACGGCGATCGCCTTCGTGGTGCCGGGAGACGTCGCCAGGTTCCCCGACGAACCACTCGCCGGGCCGGACTTCGGCCTGATCGGCGAGTTCTCGTTCGGCTTCATCGGCGAGTTGGGCGTCCTGACCGCGATCCTGGTCGTCTTCAGCCTGCTGCTGGCCGACTTCTTCGACACGATGGGCACGCTGGTCGGGGTCGGCAGCCGGGCGGGCTACCTCGATGATGAGGGGCAGTTCATCGACGCCCGCAAGCCGCTCCTGGTCGATTCGGCTGCCGCCGCGGTCAGCGGGGCCATGAGCGCCTCGTCCTCGACCTCCTACATCGAGTCGGTGGCCGGAGTCGAGGCGGGCGGCCGGACGGGCCTAGTCTCGGTGGTGACCGGACTGCTGTTCCTGTTGTCCTTACCCTTCGTCGCCGTCGTCACCGCGATCCCCTCGGTGGCCACCGCACCGGCCCTGATCGTGGTCGGCTGCCTGATGGTCGGAGTCCTGGGCGGACGCGAGAGCGGCTCTGGAGGCCTGAAGCATCCCATCGCCTGGGACGATTTCGAAGAGGCCGTGCCGGTGGTCCTGACGATGCTGGTGATGCCCTTCACCACCAACATCACCAACGGCATCGGGGCCGGTTTCGTCAGCTACGTGCTGCTGAAGGTCGCCCGTGGCCGGGCGAGCGCGGTCCACCCGGCGATGTACGTGATCGCCGCCGCGTTCCTCGTCTACTTCCTGCGCTGGGCGCTGTTCGACGCGACGTTCTGACCCACCGACGTTCGAGAACACGATCGCCGGTGATATCTACGTCATCGTGAGTGCGCCGATCGCTGCGCCAGGTTGGCGAATGACCCGTCTGAGCTGAAACGGGACTGTGCCCTTCATGGCGAAGCACGCCGCGCCCCTACCATGGTCGGAAACCGCGATGTGTTTCCGATGCCATCCCCGCCTCTGGGAAATGCCCGGTCACAGCCCCCGCTCCGCGGCCAGCGCCTCCAGGCGGTCGACGTAGCCCGCCATCAGGGCAAAGGCGCGCTCGATCGGCTCGCGGGAGCGCATGTCGATGCCGGCCGCGTCAAGCAGATCGATCGGGTAGCCGTCACCGCCCGCTTCGAGGAAGGCGATGTACCGTGCCACGGCCGGTTCCCCCTCCGACATAATCTGCTCGGCCAGGGCAGAGGCAGCGGCGATCCCGGTCCCGTACTGGAAGACGTAAAACGGCGTGTAGAGGTGGCTGAACCGGGCCCAGGTGATGCCGGTCCGGTCGGGGTCGACGCTGACGGCGTCGCCGTAACCCTCGGCGAAAAGGGCCGCCAGGGCCTCGCCCATCTGGCCGGCGGTGAGGGCCTCGCCGCGCTCGACCCGGCCGTGACAGTCCAACTCGAAGCGGGCCAGGATCGGCATGATGAAGAAGTAGCGGAGGAAGTTCGCCATCCGCTCCTCCAATACCGACACCTGCCAGTCCCACCCTGGGTCGCGGGCGAGCAGGTAGCGGCCCATTAGGGCCTGGTGCAGGTTGGAGGCCGTCTCGGCGGCGAACATCGAGTATGGCCAGTAGGCCATCGGCCGGGACCGGGTGGCGTGGTAGGTGTGGAGCGAATGTCCCAATTCGTGGGCAAGGGTGCTAACGCTGCCGATGTCGTCGAGGTAATTCATGCTGATGAAGGGGTGAGTGCCCTTCGTCCCGTTGCTGAAGGCGCCTCCCCCCTTCCCGATGTTCGGCAGGACGTCGACCCAGCGGTCGGCAATGCCCCGCCGGTTGATCTCCACGTAGGCCTCGCCCATCGGGGCCAGTGAGGCGAGGATCATCTCTACCCCGTCGGTGAACGGGACGTGGGGAGGGTCCGACGCCAGCGGGGCGGCGAGGTCTCCGGGGGTCAGGGTCTCGACGCCGAGGAGGCGGCGACGGACGTGAAAATAGCGCTGCCAGGTCGGGTAGTTGGCGCGGACGGTGTCGACCAAGTTGTGGAACACCTCGACCGGGATCTGGTTCGGGGCCAGTGACGCCTCCAGGGCCGAGCCATAGCCACGAGCCTGGGCGTAGAAGACATCGCGCTTGACGCTGCCCGCGTAGGCGGCGGCGAAGGTGTCGGCGAACGCAAGGTAGGCGTCGGCGGCGAGGTCCCAGGTCTCGCGCCGTACCCGGACATCCCGGCTGGCGAGGAACCGCTCGATGTTGCCCTGAGAGAGGGGCACGGTCTCGCCATCCTCGTCGGTGATCGAGCCGAACGGCAGGTCATTGTCTTCCAAGACCACGTGCACCGTGCCCGGAGTACCGAGGGCGTCGCTGGCCCGGGCGAGCAGTTCCTCGATCTCCGCTGGCCGGACGTGGTCACGACGGTCGTGGACGCGGCGGATGGCATGGCGATAGGGCACCAGGCCGGACACGGTCGCCTCCCAGTCCGCGACCCGCTCGGTGGGGATTTCGAGGATCTCGGTATCGACCCAGGAGACGGCGGCGGCGAAACGGGACCGCAGCCCCCCGGCACGGTCGTACGCCGCCGCGTATCGCCCATTGCCGGCGTCTTCAGAGAAGCGCAGGTCAGCATACGCATAGACCCGGGCGACGGCCTCATAGAGGTCGTCGCGCAGCACCAGGGCGGCCAGCAAGGCGTCGCCCGACTCGGCCAGGCGACCACGGTGCGCGTTTATCTCCGGCAGTCGGGCTTCGGCCGCGACGAAGGCCGTCTCCCAGGCGTCGTCCGAGGGGAAGACGCTCTCGACGTCCCAGGTCATTTCGACCGGGACCTCGTGCCGGGCGGGGATGGCACCGGCATGGGGAACGGCTGCGGTCGGGGAACTGGTCGTCTCGGCCATGATCGGACCTCACTCGTCATCGTTCGCTGCCCGTGGAGGGGCGTCGCCGGTGGGGAGGATCGCATGGGCGGCGTCCTCCCGCCACCCGGGACCACCGGGAGGCGACCGGCGGCGCCCGTCTTGAGAATCCTCGGGAGGCAGGAAGCAGCCCGACGGGCGGAGTGTGCGTTCCCGACCTGGCTTGACAGCCACCTCCCCACCCCCCAGCATGCGCCCCATATCGGTGACCGGGGATCGTCACCGGTGGTTCGTCCGATGGAGGAGCGAGATGGCGAAGGCAGACCTCATCACCGCCCGGGGGGCAATCGCGCGGGAACCGGGAGCGCCGAGCGCGATCGAGGAGTTCACGATCGCGCCGCCGGGGCCGGGCGAGGTGCTGGTCCAAATCGTGGCCAGCGGCGTCTGCCACACCGACCTGTCGGCCAAGAACGGCGTCTTCGGCACGTCGGGTTTCCCATTCTTGCTCGGGCACGAGGGGGCGGGAATCATCGAGCGGGTCGGGGAGGGCGTCACCAATGTCGCCGAGGGTGACCACGTCATCTTGGCATGGCGGGCGCCGTGCGGCGCCTGCCGATTCTGCCTGTCCGGTAAGCCCCACCTCTGCGCGGCGTCGCTGAACGCCAAGCCGGGGATGACGACCCACGATGGCCTGGCGCTGACGCCGATCCTGGGGATCGGCACGTTCTGCGA
>CADCWH010000400.1 GCA_902806395.1 uncultured Thermomicrobiales bacterium
CCCATGTTCATCAACCGGATCAGGACCCGCTCGCCCTCGGCGATCGGCAGCGGGGCGATGGCTTCATGGGCCTTGCCGTTCATCAGGAAGAGGTCGGCGCCGAGTTCGCCGCCCCGCATCTGGCTGTCGCGGGGACCGAGGGGCGCCTTGCCGGTCGCCACGTCCGGGTTCATCTCCATGTCCCACTCGCTGAGCATGTAGGTCGCCTCGCGGTCGTAGGCGGGTCGCGTCGTCTCGCGCGGCTCGACGACCAGCGGGCCGTAGAGGCCGAGCGCGGTCTGGGTCGCGACGTCGGTGTGGCTGTGGTACATCCGGCTACCGGACGGGTCGGCCACCCACTCGTAGGTGAAGGTGCGGCCCGGCTCGATCGGAGCCTGGTTCAGGCCGGCCGGGCCATCCATCGCCGGGGCGACGTCCATGCCGTGCCAGTGGACCGAGGTGCCGACCGGGAGGCGATTCTGGATGGTGATCCGGACGAAGTCGCCCTCGTTGACCCGGATTTCCGGGCCGGGGACCTGGCCGTTGTAGGCCCAAGCCTTGACCGTCAGGCCGGGCATGATCTCCCAGTCGATCTCCTCGGCCACAAGGGTGAATTCCCGCACCGACGGGGCCGGAGTGGCCGTGGGTTCCTCCGCGGAGCTGGCCTGCCAGGCCATCACCCCGACCCCGACCCCCCCGCTGGCGAGCACGGTGAAGACGATGAGGGCAATCCGGCCGAGATGGGCAACATGGGCGAGATGGGCAAGGTGGCGGAGCGGGGTGGACTGGCGTCCGGGGAGGGATGCGAGCGGGGTGCCGACGCGGTTCACCTTGAAATCTCCTCATACTCGATGTGGCGTGTGCACGTGCCTATGGAACGACGGGCGCGCGGTCATCCGGCAAACGTCCGGTCAGCTCCCCAGGAGGGGTTACCGCCGGTCGATCGCAGCGACGTGGTCCGGGTCCCGACTCGATATACGCATCATGGCAGGGATTTTCGCTCGTCGCATCAGTATTTGTACGTAATCGCGTCTGGATCTCGGTACGCAACGATTAGGTCATCTGGCGTACGCCGGCCGTGGTGGCCCCTCAGTCCCGAGCGGCCGCTCGCCCGGCGGACGGACCCTGGCAGGCGCGGTATCCTGAGCGGGCGACGCAGCGCGCCCGAGGCCGGTGCCAGGCAGGCGGGGGTCAGCCAGATGCCCGGACCCACGCCGGTGTCCGGTCTCGATACTTCGACACGAACACGTCTCGTCACGATGTCACACCTGGAAGGAGCGAAACGGTGGGAGAGCAACACGCGAATGGGCAGGGCGACCGACCGACGGGTGGCGAGCGCAACCGGCGGCCTGCCTTCGAGCAGTTCACGGCTATCCGCCGGTATCAGCCGACGTTGAGCTTCTCCCCTGACGGGTCCGAAATCGCCTACGTCGTCAACACCTCGGGCCAGTTCAACCTCTGGCGTCAGTCCACCAGGGGCGGCTATCCCCACCAGGTGACGACCTTCCACGACCAGTCGGTGCGGCAAGTCGCCTGGTCGCCGGGCGGTGAGATGATCGCCTTCGCCGCCGACCGGGCGGGCGACGAGTTCCAACAGCTCTACATCATCCCCGCCCGGGGCGGCCTCCCCGAGGCCCTGACCGAGGCGCCGGGTGTGCGGCACCAGATGGCGGGGCAGCCCTGGTCGCCGGACGGTCGCCAGATCGCCTACGGTGGCAACGACCGCGAACCGACCGACCAGGACATCCTGATCCGCGACGTGGCCGGGGCGGAAGTCGGTCGGCCGCTGGCGAACGGGTCGCTGAACTACGCCGCTGCCTGGTCGCCGGACGGCTCCTCGCTCTCGATCGCCAACGTCCGCTCCAACACCGACACTGATGTCGGGGTTCTCTCGCTCACAACGGGAGAATATCGAAACCTGACGCCCCACGAGGGCGAGGTGCAATACTCGCCCGGCCCGTGGGCCCACGACGGCTCCGGGATCTGGATCGTGTCCGACGAGGGACAGGAGTTCTCCGGGCTCGCGTTCCTGCCGATCGAAGGGCCGATGCGATGGGTCGAAACGCCTGACGGAGACATCGAGCAAGTCGTCGCGTCCGCTGATGGGCGTCACCTGGCCTGGGTCGTCAATGAGGGTGGATATTCCCGCCTTGCCGTCCGCGACCTCACGACCGGCGAGTCGGTGTCCCTGCCGGAGATGCCGCGCGGGGTGATCGGGACGATGGAGATGTCCCCGGCCGGAGATCAGATCGGGATGATCTTCACCGAGCCGAACCGGCCGGCCGAGGTCTACGTCCTCCACCTTTCAGAGGGTGAACTGGTCCGCCTCACTCACGGTATGCTGGGTGGCATTGACCCGGACGACCTGGTCGTGCCGGACCTTATCCACTACCCGAGCCACGACGGTCGAGACATCCCCGCCTGGCTCTACCGCCCGGCGGGGGCCGGACCCTTCCCGGTCGTCCTCTCCATCCACGGTGGCCCGGAGGCGCAGGAGCGGGCGAACTACAGCGGCCTCTACCAATACCTGCTCTCCCGCGGGATCGGCGTGATGGCCCCCAATGTCCGCGGCAGCACCGGCTACGGCAAGACCTACCAGAAGCTGATCCACCACGACTGGGGCGGCGCCGAGCTGGGCGACTTCAAGGCGGCGGCGGAGTACCTCCGCGGTCTCGACTGGGTGGATCCGGACCGGCTTGGCGTCTACGGTGGCTCGTTCGGGGGCTTCGCGACGCTGTCGTGCGTCAGCCGCTTGCCGGAGTACTGGGCGGCCGCGGTGGACATCGTCGGGCCGTCGAACCTGGTCACCTTCGCCAAGGCGGTTCCCCCCACCTGGCGCCGGATGATGGCGGCGTGGGTCGGTGATCCGGAGACCGAGGTGGACTTCCTCATGGAGCGCTCCCCGATCACCTACGTCGACCAGATCCGGACACCCCTGTTCGTGATCCAGGGCGCCAACGACCCCCGCGTCGTCAAGGGCGAGAGCGACCAGATCGTCGAGCGACTCCGCGAGCGCGGGGTCGACGTCCGCTACGACGTCTACGAGGACGAGGGTCACGGCTTCACGAAGCGCACCAACGAACTGAAGGCCATGGGCGACACGGCGGCGTTTTTCGAGGCACACCTACTGGCGTGAGTGGGCGAGGGATCGCAGGTCAGGTGTCAGGGACGCGGGGACCACATGGGTCGCCGCGTCCCGCTCGATCGTGGCGCTCACCATGAGGTGACTCGGTGTGGCAGACCGTTTGAAAGTCCCTCAGTCTGCCGTCCCACACGTTTCTCATGCGTCCTATCCTGTTCGCTCCGGCAATCTGTTGCGGCCCCTGATCGATGGCGAGCCGGCGTTCGGCCGGGTTTGCGAGGCGATTGAGGCAGCACGCCATAGCGTCTGGGCGACGGTGACCTTCATGTGGTCGCAGTTCCGGATGCCTGACGGGAGAGGGTCCGCGCTCGATGTCCTGGATCGTGCGGCGGCTCGGGGCGTCGATGTCCGCTTGATCTTCTGGCGGCCTGACCCGGAGACCGAATCGCTCAAGACGAATGCCTTTTGGGGATCGACGGAGCATCTCGAATTGCTGGGATCCCGTCAGTCCGGCGTGTGTATTCGTTGGGATCGCGCCCATCCTGGCTTCTGCCAACACCAAAAGACCTGGCTGATCGATGCCGGCACGGAGACGGAGACGGCCTTTCTTGGCGGGATCAACCTCAACCCCCACGCCATGGTCGCACCCGGCCATCGCGGTGAAGGTCATATTCACGATGTCTATGTGGAACTGACTGGTCCATCTGTCGTTGACGTCCATCACAACTTCGTCCAACGCTGGAACGGTGCGAGCGATCGGCATCTACCAGATGGCCGCTGGGGTGTGGGTAGTGAGACCGATTTGGCATTTCCCACCAAGGTGCCCGGCCAGCGAGGTGATGCGGCCGTTCAAATCCAGAGGACGATCCACCGTGACAGGTACGTGGACGCTGAACCCACGATGGGAGGCGTACCATTCAACATAGCGGCAGGAGAAACGTCGATTTTAGAACAGTATTGCGCGGCGATCGATGCTGCTCGCCGTTCGGTCTATATCGAGAATCAGTATATTACCGTCCCTGAGATTATCGAGTGCTTGCGCAGAGCGCTGACGCGTGGGGTCGAGATCGTCGTGCTCTTACCCGCGGAAGGCAACGTGTCGAATGAGTTGGCAGCTCTTGGACAGTTCGAGAACTTCACC
The DNA here is from genome assembly GCA_902806395.1 of uncultured Thermomicrobiales bacterium. The sequence continues at coordinate 4,203 of CADCWH010000400.1, forward strand.
CTCGCGGGGATAGCCGGGTTGGGGACCGACGGCAAACGCAAGCCTGTCTGGGTTCACGCCAAACTCATGATCGTTGATGGGGAATGGGGCACCGTTGGCTCCAGTAACTTGCATCGCTTTTCACTCTTCGGCAACTGCGAGATCAACGTGGCGTTTTGGGATCGGAGCACGGTGTACACCCTGTGGTGCGCGTTACTCCAGGAGCATCTCGATCGAGACACTGCCGGCATGGACGATCGTGCGGTCATGCGATTGTTCCGCGCGATCGCTCAGGAGAACCGGAAGCATCTCGACGTTGGCGAATGCGCCTGGCAGGGGCTCGCCTTTAGCCTGCTCCCGTTGACGTCATGAGAATTCTTGCCGTCGGGTGGATCCGCTCATAGGCTCGGGACCCTTGCGACGATGAGAGCATGGCCCGCAAGCCGTACCCGACTGGCGTGATCGACGAGGAGTGGGCGTTCGTCGCCCCCCTACCTGACGCGAGAGCGCTTCTCACGATGGTTGTCCGGCCGGACGGTAACCGCCGTGGCGGAAGGGGGCCGGGCACCGGATGGAGCGATGATGGCCAGGCCGGCCGTCATCGCGTCGAGCACCGGGTGGGTCCGCGCCTTGGTCCGGCGCGGGAATGCCTAAAGCCGGCCGAACGCCTGCCCGATCGGTCTGGGATCCGGTAAGGACGGTTGCTGTTCGTGGATCGATGCACCGGAATCGCACACTGTCCGTCGCCGATGCGTCCGTCGAATCGCTATGGCGTTAACCGGTAGAACCGGAAGAAGTCGTGTTCGATCGGGAGCTCCTCGACCGAGGCGAAGCCGGCCGCCTCGGCATACCCCCGGAGCGTCGAAGCGCGCATCACGGTGCCCGTCTCGGCGGACGGCTGCTCGGTCATCCCGACGGGGAGGCAGTGGAGGATGCTGAAGCCATACATGTAACGCTCGACATCGTTGCCGGGTGCGGTGAACGTGTCGGCGACCTTCTCGTCCACCACCAGCACCGTTCCGCCGGGGGCGACCAAGCGGCCCATTGAGCGCAGGACCGAGACGGGGTCCGGCATGTCGTGGATGCACTCGATGGCCAGGGCGAGGTCGTACTGGCTGGCCAGGTCGGCATCGCCCGCGTCCTTGAGGTGGATCGTCACGCGGTCGGCCAGGCCCTCCGCTTCGACGTTGGCCCGGGCGGCCGTCACCGACGCCTCGTCCAAGTCGAAGCCATCGACGTGGGTGGCGGGGTAGGCCTGGGCGATGGCGATGCTGGACCAGCCGAGGCCCATCCCGATGTCGGCGACGCGGGCTGGTGGGTCGGCAAGCAGGCGGTCGTGGACATCCGGCATCGCCGGTAACCACTCCTGGCCGAGCAGGTGGCGGAACTGTGGCCGGGTCGTCCCCGCCTGGCCCTCGTGGAGGTCGGCGCCGTAGGCCTCGTAGGGCACGCCGCCGCCGGTCCGGAAGGCGTCCAGGATCTGGGATAGCGGCGCGACGCAGCCAGCAAAGATCTGTGCCACGGGCGCCATCGTCGTGAGGCTGTCCGGATCGACCAGGACCGCCTCATACCCCTCCGGCAGTCGATAGCGCCGGTCACCGGTGTCCGCAGCCGCGTCGTCCACTGTCAGGATCGCGGTGACGGCCTGCTGCTCCAGCAATTCGCGGGCGTAACGCTCGGCGGTTCCGGTTCTGGTCGCCAGTTCCGAACTCGTCGCCGGCCCGTCCTCGGCCAGCGAGCGGTAGAGACCGAGTCGGTCACCGATGTAGACCGAAAAGACATCCATCGCCGCCACGGTGGCGTGAAACAGCCGCTCGACGAGGGCATCGGGGGAAATGGGGCCCGGGACGGACGTGTGGTCGGGAGCGAGGGCTTCCATGAGACGACCTCCTGATAGACTCGCGCGTTGGCCGCAAATGAGGATCGTCCCGACCCCCTTCTACACCGTCCAGCGATGGTGTCAAGGGGGGCGACGCGGGATCGGTCCACTCAGAGAGGTGACGGGACGGGGCACCCGCCAACCACGGATCCCGGGTACGATGGCCTGATGGAGAGAGACGGGGAAGTGACGCAGATCGAGACTGCTGAAGCGGGGGTGAGCCGGACTCTCGGCATCGACCTGGCGTCGCAGGCGCCCACCACGGCGGGCTGTGTCATCGCCTGGCGGGAGGGAACGGCCATGGTGGAGGACCTCCGGGTCGGCCTGGACGACGTCACGCTCCAGGCGATGGCCGATGGGTGCGAGAAGGTCGGCATCGACGCCCCATTCGGCTGGCCCGCGCCGTTCACCGAGTTCATCGCTGACCAGGTGGCCGGGCGACCGGAGCTGATCGCCTGGGACCCGTCGCGGCGGGACGCGCTGCGGTTCCGACGGACGGACGTGGTCGTCAGGGACGTGTTGGGGCGATGGCCGCTGAGCGTGTCGTCGGACCTGATCGCGATCACGGCAATGCGCTGCGCGGGGTTGCTGGCGGCGCTCGAGGTGTCCGACCGGTCGGGGACCGGGCGGGTGGTGGAGGTCTATCCGGCCGTGGCCCTGCGGCGGTGGGGCCAGATCTCTTCGGGATACAAGGGTCGGGCCGGCCGGGCGACCGTCCTGCCGAACCTGTTCCGGAAGTTGCTGGTCGCCTGCCCGGAACTCCATGTGCCAGAGCCGTTCGCGCGAGCCTGCGCCGCCAACGATCACGCCTTCGATGCCCTGATCTGTGCCCTGGTGGCCCGGGCGGCGGCGATCGGCGCGACCGATGGGCCCCGGGCCGAAGACCAGGGGCATGCCCGGATTGAGGGATGGATCGCGGTCCCGGCCGCCGACGCGCTCGGGCGACTCACGTTCCGAGACGCGGGGACCGCTCCGGACGCCTCGTCGGGGTGATGTCCGACCTCATCGCGCCCAGGCGTCGGCCGATGCCGGAAAGGACACCGACGTGACCGTCTAGGAGGATGTCACCCACCAGTTCTTCGGCACGGTCAGCGCAGGGAATGAAGCCGCCGAGCCCGTGCCCCTGTCTGCCGAGCGACTGACCGCGTCGTCCGAGGACGGCGACGAGTCCTACTTGCCGGCGTCGCCGCTCCCTACCAGGCCGGGCACGGTGTGATGGACGGACGGGCAGGCAGACTCGCCCACCAGTTCGTTCAGCGTATGGGAGCTAAGCCGTTTCGCCTCGATCGGGAGCGAACTGCTCGGCCGCGACGTCTGTCCCATGGTGACCGCCGGGGCGGCGCGGTATCCTGCCCGGCACGATGCCCGACCGCCTGTGTGGGCGCTGGCCGCCGAGACCCGAGCGATGAGGCACCCATGACCCAGGACGTGGGGGTTGAGACCCTCCCGACGACCAGCCCGGCCGCGTCTGATCTCTCCGTGACGCTGGACGATGTCCTGGCGGCCCGGGACCGCATCGCCGGGCTCGTCCACCGCACGCCCGTGTTACGCAGCGAGACGCTCTCGGCGATGACCGGGACGCGGCTCGGGCTCAAGGC
>CADCWH010000401.1 GCA_902806395.1 uncultured Thermomicrobiales bacterium
CTCCTGAACCGAACCGCCCGATGCGACCCTACGCTTTCCCCACCGGGCCTCAGCCGGTCGCCCAGACGCGGGGTCGGGACTCGACGCCGAGGTGCGCGGCCATCCAGGCGTCGGTGGCGTCGTGGTCGGTGCCGTCCTCGTGAGTGATGGCGTAGGGCTCCACCGGACCACCGAGGGCATCCCGCAGTGGTGCTAGCCAGTTTGCCCCCGCGAGGGTGCCCGGGTCCCCGGTCGGTAGCAAGGTGGTCGCCCGGACGGCCGGGGCATGGTGACGGGGTTCGAAGTGGGACAGCGTGGCGGCGACCGCTGCGGACTGCTCCGGCCACTGCCGCAGGTGATCGTTGACCTCCTCCACGGGATAGGCCTCGCTCCGTTGGCGGGCCTCCATCAGCCGATAGAACAGCGTGTCGGTCAGGTGTAGGGCGGTGAATCCAGGACGCCGGGCGGCGGTGATGATCGCCAGGTCATTGCCCATGATCCCGACCCGAGAAGGGTCGACGCGGGGATGACCAAGCAGGTACTCGGCGCCGCGCAGCACGTCGGCGACGATGGCCCGGAAGATGAAGCGGGCCGGATCCTCGATGCCCATCGTCAGCAGGCCCGGGTAGGCGGCGGTGAAGGGTTGGTCGGCTAGGCGCTGCCCTCGGTGGATGAGGGACAGGACGACGTAGCGTTGCCGCTGGTCGTAGTGGGCCGGGGTGACGACGCTGCCGTAGCGGGGGGTATGGAGGAGTCCGGGGAACGGACCGTCCCCGGTGGGGACACTGAGCCAGGCGAAGATGCGATACGGACCGATGCTCGTCAGCCGGACCTCGTAGGTCGTGGCGAAGGGGGTCGAGCGGAGTGGGACGGCCGTCTCTTCGGCCGCGGCGGGATAGTGGGCCAGTTCGGCGTCGATCCGCTCCCAGTAGGCGCCGAAACCCTCGGGCGGCCCGGGCAGGGCGGTCTCGTCCGAGATGGCACCGTGGTCAACGGCGGGGGACGTGGTCACGGGCTCCTCGGGGGTCGCGTCAATCACGTCACCGCCTCCGGTGGGGCCGCATCGCGGCGCTGTTCCGGCCGGAGGTGGGCGGCCAGGAATGCCTCCACCTCGGCCATCTCCCAGTAGATGCCGGCGTTGTGGCCGCAGCGTGGGTAGGCGTGCAGGGTCTTGGGGCATTCGAGGGCGGCGAGCAGATCGTAACCCGTCTCCGGGGGGCAGATGTCGTCCGCCAGGCCGATGTAGATCAGCATCGGGCAACGGATCGCGGGGGCAAAGTTGAGACCGTCGAAGTAGGCCAGCGTCTCCTCCACCGCTGGCCGTCGCTCCGGAGCTTGACGGAGATACTCGTTGATCTCCTCGTAGGGGTAGGAGTGGGTCAGGTCGGCCGAGTCGAGGAAGCCGCAGAGGTATGGCGCCCCGGCCGCGCCGCAGACGATCACGTCCGGGCGCAGGGCGGCGGTGGTCACGGTCAGGGCACCTCCCTGGCTACTGCCGTGGATGCCGATCCGAGCCGGGTCCACCTCGGGCCGGGAGAGGAGGAAGTCGACCGCCCGGTAGGCGTCGACGTAGAAGCCCCGGTAGCTGTACGTGTGGCGGTCGAGGATGTTGTGGGTCAGCAGGTTCGGGTATCCGGGGTTGAATTGGGCGTTGGAGCGGAGTTTGCCCCGCGGGGCGACGCCGACCGCCGCGTAGCCCAGTTTGGCCCACGACTTCGGCAGGGTCGGCTCGGAGATATAGCCAGGCACGATCAGCAGGCCCGGGAACGGGGCCGTCGCCACCCTCCTGGTCGGGAGGCAATACCATCCCGCGATCCGGACCCCGTCCAAGCTGTCGTAGCCGATCTCGAAGACTTCAACGTCCGCCGTCGAGCGGAGCGGAACGGGGCTGATCGTCGGGTTGAGGGGGATCCCGTCCGCCTCGGCGGTGATCTCCGCCCAGAAGGCGTCGAAGTCAGCAGGGCGGCGGACGCTGGTGCGGTGCTGGTCGGCGGGGGCGCGCATCGTGTGGTCCTTGGTAGGGAGACGGGGCCGTGGTCTCGGGCGAGCGAGCGATGATCGGCCGGTCGTCTCATCCCGGTGTCGGAGAAGACGTGGCGGGCCGGATCCGGAGGGTCACGGACGCAGGTCCGCGAAGGCGGCGAGCATCCGGCGGGTCATCAGGCCGTAGTTGTAGACATTGATCCCGGCCACGCCCGCCTCACGCCAGGCGGCTACTCGGGGGGCGACCGTGGCCGGGTCGACGGTGTCGGGGGCGATGGCCCGGATCATCCCGAGGACTGGCTTACCACCCATGATTTCTCGCAGTTCGGCGGTCCGCTCGCGGACGTCGGCGTGAGACGTGGCGTAGCCGGCCAGCGCCTCGTCGGCCAGGCGCGGCAGGGCGGTCCGGGCATCATCGCTTACCTCACCGGGGTTCAGCGCGGCGAACTGCCGTACCCGCGTGTCCGGGCTGACCCCCTTGATCGCGGCGTAGAGGTCCAGGCCCAGTCGCGTCACGATGTCGGCGCGCAGCGTCCCATAGGCCTGGAAATCGGCGTCGTCGAGGAGTGCCGACGCGTCGTCGGTCGGTGCCCCGTCGCTGCCGGTCAGGCCGCCGGCGCGCTCCCAACTCGTCTCCAGCAGACTCGCCACCCGGCGCCGGACGCCCTCGACATCGATCCCCGCCGCCCCGGCCCGCAGCATCTCGTGCTCCGTGAAGGAGATGCCGAGGAGGCGCTCCTGGGTCGCGTCGAGGGCGACCCCGGTGATCTCGTGATGGTAGCCGTGGGTGAAGCTCATTGCCCCCGGCGACTCCAATTCGATCGCGCTCAGCTCTCTCCCCCGGACCACGTCTTCGACCAGGGCCAGGGCGTACTCCCGCACGGCCGGGTGGGCCGGGTCGAGGCTGTGGATGTAGGGATCGCCGAAGGCGTTGCGCATCGCGCAGTCCGGGTGCCGCTCGCCGAGCCAGCTGTTGTGGAGCAGGACGACCCAGGCGACCAGGTCGAGCCCGCGCGCCCGCCTGGCGGCGTCGAGGGCGGCGAGCGGGGAGGAGCCGCCGCTGACGAAGCGACTGAGCCGGGGCTGCAGGCGGCCGTAGCGTTCCGGCCGGGGCCGGAAGTAGAAGGCACCGTCCTCGGCGAAGTAGACCCGATGACGGGGGTTGTGAGGCAAGAGGAACCGGCCGGTGTGGTAGGCGCAAGCGAGGTTGACCGCCGTGAACCCCGCGTCGGCGATCGCGTCGACGACCTCGGCGTACCCTTCGGCCTCAAGATCCCAGGGATAGGTGTAGAGGCCCATCGCCATCGTTGCCGTCCCGGTCGTTTCCGCCCGTCTCTCGTCCACATCGCCTCCACGTTGACCGGTCCGGTGATTGGGCCCTGGGTCGGCGCGGTCCCCATCGGTCCCCGACCCTGGAGCGTTGCGTTACGCTATCGCACCCGGGAATGGCGTCAACCCATCAGGTCCCGGCACACCACCTGTCCCCTATTCCAGCAGGTAGCCCCGGTGGCCGCCATCCACCAGCAATGACTGGCCGGTGGTGAAGGCGCTGGCCGGGGAGCAGAAGAAGGCCACGGCCGCCGCGATGTCCTCGGCCCGGCCGACGCGGCCGACCGGGATGTGGAGGGCCAACCTCGCGCGGTCGGCGTCGGTCGGCTCGCTGCCGGGCCGCTCGGGGACCGCGCCGGGGATCACGCAATTGACCGTCACGCCGTGGGGCGCCAGTTCGTGGGCCATGTTGCGGGTCAGGGTCTCGATCGCGCCCTTGGCGCTGTCGTAGACCGCGCCGTCCGAGTGAGCACCGTGGGTGCCGATGGTCGAGACGTTGACGATCCGGCCCCCGGATCCCCGACCGATCAGGTGGCGGGCGACATGTTGGGAGAGGATGAATGGGGCCCGGAAGTTGACGTTCACCTGCTCCTCGAATGCGGCGTCAGTGACCTCCCAGAAGGGACCGCGTAGGCTCATCCCGGCGTTGTTGACCAGGATGTCGAGGGCGCCGTCGGCCAGCGCCCGCTCGGCCAGGCGATGGGCCGCGTCTGGCACGGCCAGGTCGGCGGCATAGCCCCGGCAGGCGACCCCATCGGCTGACAACTCGCCGACGACACGCTCGACATCGGCTTCATCCCGGCCACTGACAACGATCCCCGCCCCGGACCGGGCCAGCCAATCAGCGATGGTCCGCCCCAACCCCCGGGTGCTACCGGTGACCAGGACGACCTTGCCGGCCAGTGACCCGGGCGGGTCAAGCCCGGCCGGGACATCCGATGTCGTCTCGGTCATGTCGGAGACGCCTCGCTTATGGGGATGGTCCCGGTCGCCGCGCATCGCGGCCGGTGGTGGCTGGTCAACCCTTGAGTGCCCCCGCCGTCAAGCCCGATTCCAGGCGGCGCTGGAAGATGACGTAGACCACCAAGGTCGGCACCATCGTGATCGTCAGGGCGGCGAAGAGGGCACTGTAATCATTCTGGTACCCCTGCTGGATGGCGAGGAAGGCGAGACCCTGGGAGAGCACGTAGCGGTCCTGGTCTGGCATCAGGACCAAGGGCAACAGGAACTGGTTCCATTGGCCGAGGAAGTTGAAGATGCCCATCGCGATGAGACCGGGCTTGGCCATCGGCAGCATGATGTCGAAGAAGACCCGGAAGTGGCTGGCTCCGTCCATGATCCCCGCTTCGGCGACCTCCCCGGGCAGTGATTTGAAGAACCCGGTCAGGAAGAAGATCGTGAAGGGCAGCGAGTAGGCGATATAGACCAGGATCAACCCCTGGTAGGTGGCCGTCATGTTCAGATCGCGGAGCAGGAAGAAGAGCGGCACCAGGGCGAGGAAGACGGGGAACATCAGCCCGGAGAGGAACAGGTAGAACAGGAACTGGCGACCGGGGAACTCGAACCGGGCCAGGACGTAGGCCGCCATCGAGGAGACCAGCAGCGTCCCGACCAGGGAACCGGAGAGCACGATCAGCGTATTGAAGGCATAACGGCCGATCCGGGCCTCGTTCCAGGCCCGGGCGAAATTGTCCCATTGCAGGGTCGCCGGCAATTCCCAGGGGCTGAAGATGATCTCGGAATCGGTCTTGAAGGCGGTCATCACCATCCACAGGAACGGGAAGATGACCATCAACGCCCAGAGCATGAGGAGGACTTGGGACGTGCCGCTGAAGAGGCGGTCGCCGGTCCCGGTCCGCACGACCCCCCGCTTCACCGGTTCGGCGCGCGTCTCGTCCGATTGAAGTGCGTCGACGCTCATCGGCGGTTCCCCTCACCGGTCCAGGGCCGGAATCGTGGCTGGCTCGCGCTCCCCGTCGCCGTCGCTTGGCCGTGGGCGTGTGGTCCTGATGAGGGTGTCATGTCGGGGTTCACTCCCGGACGGCGCGGAGCGGGGCTCAGTATTGGTAGGTCTCCCGCCTCGTCAGGCGCATGACGCCGACCGAGAGGAGCATGGTCAGCAGGAGCAGGATGACGCCGATCGCCGAGGCCGAACCCCAGCGACTCTTGTCGAAGGCCTCGTTGTAGAGATACAGGGCGGCCACCTCGGCCCGCCGACCGGTGAGCGTCGAGCCGCCCCCGGTCATCACCTGGACGAGGACGAAGAAGTCCAGGGCGAAGATCGCCAGGTAGATCATCGTGGTCCGTACCGTCTCCCAGATCAGGGGGAAGGTGATGTCCCGGAACGAGGTCCATCGCGAGGCCCCGTCCAGGACTGCCGCCTCGTAGAACGAACTCGGGATGGCCTGCATCGCCGCCAGATAGATCACCATGTAGAAGCCGACCCCGGACCAGATGGCCACTGCCGCGATCGACCAGAGCACCAGGTTCGGGTCCGCCAGCCAGGTCCGCTGGAGGCCATCGAGGCCGACCGCACCTAGGAAGCCATTGAGGAGCCCGATATTGGGGTTGTAGACGTAGCTCCAGAGGATGCCGACGATCACCGCCGGGATCACCTGGGGGAAGAAAAAGACGATCCGGTAGAAGGACGCGCCGCGTACGGCCTGGTCACCCTGGGTGAACAGGGCAGCGAAGGTCAGGCCGATGGCGATGGTAACCAGCGGTAGCACGACCAGCAGTTGGGCATTGCGGGAGAGGGCTTCGAGGAATCGCTCGTCGCCCGCCAGGCGCTGGTAGTTATCGAGACCGACGAAGGGCTTGTTGGCGGAGGTGCCGCGCCAACTCGTCAACGAGAGGTAGATCGCCTGGGCATAGGGGTAGAGGACGAAGAGGGCGTAGAGGCCGACCGCGGGCAGCATGAACGGGATGATCAACCGATATTTGTGATAGTGCATAGCTATCCCCGGGACGGGTGGAAATGGGCCAGGCGCCACCCGTCGCTCGACGGGTGGAAACCCGGTCTGGCTTCCCGGAACCCGGGGAAGGACGGGCCGAGCGCACGTCCCTCCCCGGTCGTCGGGCGATCGGCCGTCAGGCCGTGCGCTCGTACTTCGGTATGGCTTCGTCCTCACGGATGTCGTCGGCCATCTGCTGCACGGCGTCGATGTACTCGCTGATGCTGACCTGCCCCTGGAGCAGGCCGCCGAGGTTGTTCTTGGCCTCCTCATTCAGGTCGACGTACCAACCGCTGTAGCGGGCGGCAAAGGTGTTCGCGCCGGCCGCCGCGATGGCGTCCTGGACCGACTGGAACGCGGTCCCCAGGTCGAGGCCGTCGGCCGAGCCAGCGACCACCGTCGACGACTTGGTCGCCTCGGCGAAGGCGCGGCCCGCCTCCTTGGATAGCAGGAGGCGCATCCATTCCTTGCCGCCGGCCAGATTGGCGGCTTGGGCCGGGACGATGAATACCTCGCCGGCGCCGGCGAAGATGCCCTCTGCCGGGATCTTGCTGCCCTCGATCGGCGGCACCGGGGCGAAGGTCATATCGAATCCCTCGGGGACGAGACCGGTCATCTCGTTCTCGAGCCAGGACCCGCATGGCAGGAAGGCCGCCCGGCCCTGTAGCCACTCGGCCTGGGACTCGGTGTGGGTCAGGCCTTCCCAACCGGAGAGGATGTACTCGTTGGTGCCGAGTTGCTCCATCGCCTCCAACACGGTCTCGACCTCGGGTGCCCGCCAGGCATCCTCGACCAGGTTGTCGATGTCGATCACGGCCTGCGGGTTCAGCTTCCAGAGCAGTTCGTCGAAGACGAAGTTCTGGAGGTACTGCGGGTAGACCCCGGTGGTCGCCCATGGCGCGACCCCAGCCCCCTTGATTTCGGCCGAAAGATCGATCATCTCCTGCCAGGTCTTGGGGTAGGTGTAGCCGTTGGCCTCCATGTAGGAGCCGCTGTACCACATCCCGGTGACGACCAGAACCAGGTTCAGATAGAGTTGCTTGCCGTCGAAGACGCCGGTCGCCTGCGTACCGGGGATCAGAGACTCACCGACCGTCATCCCCTCGACATCGTACGACGGGGCGGCGAGCAGGTCGTTGAGGTCGGCGAGTTGCCCCTCGGCGATCAAGGCGGCGGTGTCGAGGTTATCGGCGCCGGAGTTGTCGATCACGTCCGGCGGCGTGCCCTCGATGAACCGAGGCTGCAACTGCGGCCCGAGGCGCTGGATGCCCTGGTAGGCGATCGCGGACTCGGGATAGAGCGCCGTGTACATCGTGTTGACGTACTTGGCGTAGTCGTCACCGTAGCCGCCCTTGAAGATGACCACGTCCAATGGGGCGGCCGGGTCGACGCCGAAGGGGTTGGTGGCCCCGGCGGCCGGGGAGCCCTGCGCTGCGGCGGCGCCCGCCATCGCGACCGATAGGGCGGGGATGGAGAGCCCCATCGCGGCGGCGCGCTCCATGACCTGGCGGCGGGTGTAGCCCCGGCGCGAGGCGTCTTCGAACAGCTTGACCAGGCGCTGATCCTGCATGTGATCCTCCCGTGCGCTCACTCCGGCACCGGACGCGCATCACGCCCATGGTGTGCCACACCCATCGAGGGTGCTGGCCCGACGCCGATTGCGAGTAGGATCGGTATTGTCCACGGCCGTCTCGGGCTGTCAAGGCCGACCCGGGCACCCGCGACCGGGCATATCTCCCGCACGCGATGACGGGCGACAGGCCATGAGCCAGCCGCCCGTCGTTGCCGGGGTCACTCCATGGCAATGCGGCCGAGGCGCCGATCGGACCCGGACCGTCGGTCTCGCTAGGTGCGGACCGAATCTTCCCGCTCGACCGCTTTGGTCGGCTCGACGGCTTCGCCCTGGTCGACGCTCTCGGTCTGCCCATCGACGGAGTCGTCGCGAATCGTGCGGTCGGGGTCGGGTTCCTCGACGCCGTCGTCGCGGATCGAGCGATCCGGTGCCGGGGCGCCGCAGAAGAACGGACCGGCCGCGGCCAGGATCTCTCCCATCGTCGCCGGGTCATCGAAGGCGGCCGGGAAGGGGTTGAAGCCGGTGATCAGGCTCAGGTACGACGCGTGCCGGGCCTCGACCGTGGCGATGGTCGCCCCGGCGGTCTGCAGGTCGGGGGACTGGATCATGGCTAGGGCGCCCGTGTACGCCCGGACCCCGGTGTTCTCGAGTACGCGGGCCGTGTTCAGGAACGCCTCTTGGCTATCGAACGCTCCGATCTCGCCGAAGGTGTAGCACTGTTCGGTGACCGGCGTCCCGCCCAGGCTCGAGATCGCCGAGATCAGGGTGTCGACGTGGACATCCTCGTGATCGCGGACATCGTCCAGCAGATCGTTGAACACGCCGAGGGTGGCCAGGCCGTCGCGGTAGAAGGCGTACTCGAGGTGCTCCAGGGTCAAAGCATAGTTCAGGATGGCGATGTCACCGTTGGCCTGGGCGATGGTCTTCTCGAGGCCCAGCATGGCCGGTCCTGCGGTCGCCGCGAGGGCGATGGCCCCGCCCCCGGCGATCTTGCCCGCCCCCCCGAGGAACCCACGCCGGGACTATGTCCTCGTCCGCTCCTCGACGACCGCGTCGAGGATGACCTCATGGAATGGCCGCATCGTTGCCTCCCGCGTGACGTGTCCCCCCGCCTGGCCGGTACACACCGACCTCGGTCGCGAGATCACGTGGCTCCCCTCCTCTACACGCTGGCGCGGCTATCGGATCACGCTGCTCTCCGAGCGATCATGGGGCTCGTGCGACCGGTGCCACCACCGGTTCCCAGGTGACCCTACTCCTCGTCGAGTCCCCTCCCCGCGATGTCGGCCTTGACCCTGGCGAGGGTGTCGACGCCCGCCCGGGCACCCTCCATCAGGAAGCCGCGATCGCTGCCGGCGGTCAGGAAGCGGAAGCCCTGCCGGGCCCGCGCGGCGGCGTCGGCCGGGGTGAAGGCGGCGTATCCCGGATGCTTGCCGGTGTCCCGGCAGGCCTGGAGGACCCGCTCGATGGCCCGCTGGACGCCGTCGTGGGTGCCGCCGTCGCGCGGCCGGACGCCCATCGAGAGGGCCAGGTCCGACGGGCCGATCCAGCACCCGTCGATGCCGGGGGTGGCCATGATCGCCTCAGCGTTCTCGACCGCCCGGGCACTCTCGATCTGGACCGCGACGAACACTCCTTCGTCAATCCGGTCCGCGTAGGCGGCCCCGTAGGTCACGGCCCGACCCCAGCCGAAGGAGCGGTCGCCGATCGGCGGCAAGCGGCAGGCCGCGGCGGCGCGGCGGGCATCC
>CADCWH010000402.1 GCA_902806395.1 uncultured Thermomicrobiales bacterium
GGCCCATGCAGCACCAATCGGGCAGGCCGAAATCCGCTCCAGACGTCATGCCGCTGGGCCTCTGGACTCACCGCTCCCGGCACTGCCGCCAAGGCGCCCCCCAGACCGATCGCCGAAATCATGAGTGCGGCCGGCGCCGTCATGAACTAACCTGCCCCATCGTCGCGGTCTGGATATGGACCATGCTGGGGGCGTCTAGTCACCTATCGGCATCCGACGATATGGCAAGGTCTCGTCAGACCGCGGTGACGTCACTCCTGCCCGATCGGTTCCAGAGGAGCATCGCCGTCGCCAGTGGCATGTCGGCGGTCTTCGTGTCCGGACCCGGGAGGCCAGAGACATGCTCGGCGAGGGAGGAAAAGAGGTCACGCACCTCCGGCGTCCCCAGGAAGCGATGAAACTGTTCTTGGAAATCGCCGTCACTGACGGTCAGTTCCAGCGCGTAATGGCCCGATCCGATGAACACGACGAGCCGCTCGACGCCGATCCCTCGGTCGAGGGTCTCCATCGGGAACCGATCGTGGGCCTCCCGGACGGCCAATTCGCTGCCAATATCCAGTCGGGACACGATTAGTACGGTCTGCATCGCCGTTCTCCCCTCCGTCGTCGCTCTACTGCGGGCGCCTCGATCCGCCGCGCCCGGCAGACTCGTGCCCTCGCTGTACATGGGTCGTGCCATCGCTGGAGCGCGTCTCCGCCCGGCTTTAGCATCCGTTGGTCCACGCCGAATCGTTCGGGTACACTTCGCGGCGGAGAGGTGTCCGAGTGGTTGAAGGTGCCGCTCTCGAAAAGCGGTGTGGTGTTGAGCCACCGTGGGTTCGAATCCCACCCTCTCCGCCCCACCGAGCCCGTCCCCATGATGCGGCTCACAGACGCCGAATGCTTGGAAGGGTCGCATAGTTGGCCTAGTGCGCGCGCCTGGAAAGCGCGTAGGGGGCAACCCCTCGAGGGTTCGAATCCCTCCCCTTCCGCCCCGTCGTTCCCCGACGTCGCGTTTCCTTTGCACTGGACCGCGGCGCGATCCAGATTCTTTCCGCCCTCTGATTCCCTCGGAACCTACTCCTTGGCCGACTTCCGGGCCCGGGCGTCGATCTGGGCACGTGTCGGGATCGAGGGCTGGGCTCCCTGCTTGGTGACGGCCAGTGAACCGGCGACCACGCCATAGCGCAGGGCCTCGATCGGGCTCTTGCCGGTGGCGAGTTCGGCGGCGAATGCCCCGCAGAGGGCGTCGCCCGCGGCCGTGGTATCCACCACCTCGACGGTCGGGGATGCGACCGTCTCACTACCCGATGCCCCGACCAGTGTTGCCCCCATCGCCCCCTGCGTCAGAATGGCTGTCTTAGGCCCTGCCTGGAGGAGGCTCGATGCGGCCCCCGTGACATCGTCACCGCCCACGTCGCGGCCGAGAAGTGAGGCCGCTTCCGGTTCATTGACGATCACTACGTCGACCAGAGTCAGCAGGTCACGGCCCGTCTCGGGTTCCGGCGTCGCGTTCAGGACGACGGTGATACCGAGTGCCCGGGCCCGGGTGAAGAGGGCCCTCAGCACGGTCACCGGCAATTCCAGGGTGGTCAGCACGACCGCCGGCCGCATCCTCTCGATCAGGTCGATGGCCGCCCGGTCCGTCACGTTGGCTGTCGCGCCAGGGACATAGAGGATCCGGTTCTCCCCGCCGGGTTCGACCCAGATCGAGGCGACGCCGGAGGCCTTTCCGGCAATCACTGCCACCGCCGAGACGTCGATCCGCTCCACCGCGAGCTCGCTGAGCCGGTCCCGCCCGAACGCGTCGCCGCCGACCGCGCCGAGCAGGCTAACCCTGGCCCCCGACCGGGCCGCGGCGACCGCCTGATTCGCCCCCTTGCCGCCGCCGAAGATCGCGAAGCCATCTCCGGTGACGGTCTCCCCGGGGCCGGGGACTCGCGTCACCCGCGAGACGAGATCGCTGTTGATGGCACCCGCGACGAGCACCCGTGTTTCGGCCATGATCGCCGTCTCCCCTATCCGATCCCGCTCCGACCAACGCGATCCGCTGGCTCGGTGCTACCGACGCCGGCGACCCCTGCGCCGGACCCAGGCCCCAATCATCGACCTCCGCAGCTCTCGCCACGCTTCCCAGGCGGGACCCGCGTCGCTCGGGTCAGAGACCATTGGCCCGTACCGCTCCCGGGTGTAGGACTCGGCGACCCGCCGGGCCGGCTCCGATGAGCGGGGCACGGCACGGCCGAGCGCGTCGGCGTACTCGATCGGCGTCATCGCCGGGTCGCCGGACACCCCCGCCCACCGGCCGGCCTTGCGGACCCGTGACCAGAGTGCCTCCAGCGGGCTCGCCCCGCCGAGTCCACGTTGCCAGGCGAACGCGACGACCGCCGTCACCGTCCCGACGAGCCCGACGACCGCCACCAGTCCACGGAAGACCCAGGTGCCGAGCCCCTGCGGAGCCCCGCCGGCCCCGTCTCGCTCGCCGGTCGTCCCGGCCACGGCGGGCGTTGGGGTCGTGAGCGCTGGGGCGGTCGATGCCTCGGTAGGCGCCACGGTCGGCGTCACCTCCCTGGTGGGGGCCGGCGTCGGCTCAGCCGCGTCCCGTTCCCCGTATGCCCGAGCAGGGCGGGAAGCGGTGGGCTCGAAGGCGATCCACCCGTACTCCGGGAAGTAGACCTCGACCCAGGCATGGGCGTTCCGCTGCCGGTACAAGAAGCCCGCCTCTGCCTCGTCGTAGGCGGCTGGATAATACCCGGCTACCATCCGCGCCGGGATATCGAGCGACCGGAGCATCACGACCATCGCGCTCGCGTAGTACTCGCAGTATCCCTCCCGGGTCTCGAACAGGACGTGGTCGACAACATCGCGGCCGTCCGGTGGCGCGGCGATGTCCTCGACATAGCGGATCCGTTCCCGCAGGTCGTCTTGGATGGCGACGGCCACGGCGAACGGCGAATCGCCGTCGGCGGTCGCGGCGATCGTCCGGGCGAGCGCACGGGTCCGATCGGTGACCGTGCCAGGCAATTGGACGTAACGATCCGTCACCCAGGCCGGGTAATCGGTGCCGGCGGCAGCTAATTGCTCCGGCGTGGCAGTCGTCGCCTGACCGGTGATCAGGTACGGTGTCCCTTCGACGGTCTCACGCGCAAAGACGGCCTCCACATCGTCGTAGACGGGCAACTGCCCGGATACCTCGATGGTGGTCACCTCGCCGTCGTCGCCCGGCTGCCAATCGACCCCCAGCAGGCGCTCCCCGAGCTGGCGCCGCTCCTGAGTCAGGCCGGCGTCGAGCACCGGGTCGCCAGTCAAACTACCCGGCTCCGCCGAGAGGTACCCGCGCACGTTCGCCTCGCGCAGCAGGTTGGCCAGGCGGCGGAGGTCGGGCGGCAACCGCTCGCCCTCGTCGACTGCGAACTTGGCACCGTCGAGGGTCCGCCACGATAACTGGACCGTGGTCGGGATCGTCGTCTCCTGGTGCGTGTCCAGGGTCAGCAGCAAGTTGCCCTCGGACCGGAGCATCTCGATCTCTCCCGAGACCGCCTCCCGCTCCCGCTCGACATCCGCCGAGAGGGCCACTGGCTGGTCGGGCGCGAAGCGCATCCGGGGCGAGTACCGCTGCCCGTCCGGCGTCTCGGCCCGGAACTCGTCCTCGACCGAACTCTCCCACCCCTCCCCGTCATAGCGGTCGTAGCGATAGGCGGCCAGGTAGGTCGCCTCCGCCGCCCGCAGCAGGGCCGCTGGCTCGTCGCTGAGCTCCAACGCCCCGCCCAACTCGAAACGGTCACCGAATTGGGCGTAGGTCTGAGATTGGTCCGGATTCCCCTCCGAGAATCTGCCGAACACTCGCTCCGTCCATCCCTGGACGGTGTGCAACGGCTCCTCGATCGCCCGGGTCGCCGCGTCGAGACCTTCGTCGCGCAGGGTCGGCGGCAGCGTGACGATCACCAGGACGGCCGTCATGGCGAGCGGCAGCGCCGGGCCGAGCCATCGGCTCGCCGGAACCGTGACCGACCCCGGCCGACCACGCCAGGCGAGCCGGCGCCTGAACCCGAAATGGGCACCCAGCAACAAGGTCGAGACGATCGCGAGCGCCACCAGCGGTGCGATGCCAGTGCCGGGCCGGGTGCCGAGGATGGACAAGATCGTCACCGCCGGGGGCACCACCGCCCCGAGCGGCCACCCGCGCCGGTACAGCATCCACGCCGAGGCATAGGCGATGACCCAGGTCCCGAAGACGAGAGCCCCGAGCAGCAGCACGCCGCCATCGTCGCGCCCAGGACCCGGGGGCGCCGCCAGCCAATCCCGGGCCCGGTCTGCCACCGCCGTCAGCCGGGCGGCCGGAGAACCTGAAAGTTCCTCCGATACGGACGCGGCGTAGACCCAAGCCACCACGATCCCCGACCAGAAAGCCACCAGGTGGGAGAGCATGTCGAGGATCACGCTGCGGGCCAGCAGCGTCCCCCCAGCTACCGCGAGGATCGCGATCGCGGTCAGGCTCCCCCCTCCCTCGACAGAAAGGTGAGCCACAGCCGTGCCAGTGGCGAGGACGACGAGCGCGAGGTGCAGCACGACGACGACCCAGCCCTCGGCCGGACCCGACATCACCGGGTGGTGCGGAAGGTGGAGTCGCTCGGGATGTCCTCGGTACGTCGACTCAGCCACGGTTCTCCCCGGTGATCATGGTCGTCGGTCCATCGACCTGATTGGCGAGGGCGATGTCCGGCGGAGCGGGTTCGCCGAACCCGGCCCGGACGATGTGGACCGGGATGTCGACCGCCGCCAGCGCCCCGACGACCTCGACCGCTGAGGCCCCGGCAACACCCGGTCCGCCCGGCCGCTCCCCGGTATCCACCATCGCCACGATGACTGGCGTTCCCCTACTCATGATACCGCCCACGACCTCGACCCACCCGGGCTCCCGCGACGCGGTGACGATAATCAGGACGTCTTGGCGTCGCATCCTGGTCCCCTCGACCAGCAATCGCTCCCCGAGGGTCATCTCGCCGTCCGCCGCGACCACCGCCAGCGTCTCCAAGACCCTCGTCCGCTGCCGGTCCCCCCGCTCCGGCTGGAGGGTGATCGCCTGGCCGCCGGAGCAGACCATCCCGACCGCCCTTCCCTCTCCGAGACCCTCCAGGGCCAGTGATGCCGCCAGCGAGACGATCGTCTCCTCCGTCGCCCGGGACCGCCCGACCCCTGTGGGCTGACGCGTACCTGCCGCGTGCCCGTCGGGAGCCAGTCCCTCCCCGCGTCGGATTCGCTCCAGGTCGACCACGACCCAGAGGTCGGCTGATGCCTCGGCCTCGAATTCTTTCGTCATCAGCCGCCCGGTCCGGGCGGTCGTCCGCCAACTGATCCTTGACAATGGATCCCCGGCGACGTATTCCCGGACCGTGGACGAACTGGTCGAGTGGGCGAGCAGCCGTCGAGAGGCGGTGGCACCCCTCGGCAGGCGCCCGGCGGGTGGCCGCATCGTCGAGACGTCGACCAGTCGCGGGTAAACGACCACCTCGTGGTGGATCGCCACCAGGCGGCGGCGGAAGAAGATGCCCAGCGGGTCGCTTGTGGCCACGCTGAGCGGCCCGAGCCGGTAGGCGCCCCGGCGCACGCACCTGGTACGCACCTCCCACGTCCGTTCGCCGCGCGGGCCGATCCGGATCGCCTGACTGGCATCGTGCCCGGGGAGCGACGAGTGGTCGGTCACTTCCAGCCACCACTTCGGTACCCGGGATCGGTTCCAGACCGTCAGGCGCTCGGTGACCAGTTCGCCTACGAGCGCCCGATCCGCCGCAAGGTCACGCCGGACGGCGATGCCGCCCATGCTGACCCCGCTCCAGATCGCCGCCATGACGAGGACCGCGACCACCGCGCCCGCGGCCTGGTCCAGGACCGGCCACCCCGTGTACTCCGCGGCCGCGAGCAAAGCCATGGTCACGAAGATGGCGCGGACGGCCGTCATCCCCGGGACGACTCCCGCCCGACGGCGGCAGCTCGGCGCGAGACGTGCCCGTCAGGTGCCGTCCCTGGCACCGGCACCGCCCCGAGCAGCGCTCCGATCACCGCCCGGCCATCGACGTGCCGCATCCGGGCCGAAGGGGTGACGATGATCCGATGGGCGAGGGTCGGCTCCGCCAACGCCTTGACATCGTCGGGGATCACATAGTCCCGACCGGCCAGGGCCGCCCAGGCCCGTGCGGCGTTGTAGAGGGCCAAAGACCCACGCGGGCTGGCGCCGAGATACACGTCGGAGTGATGGCGTGTCGCCTCGACGAGGGAGACGACGTACTCCGCGACCGCGGGTGCGACGTGGACCTCCTTGATCGCGGCTTGGGCCACCAGCAGTTCCTCGACCCGGACCACCTGCCGCAGGTCGTCGAGCGGGTGGTCGCGGTGCTGTCGTCCAAGCATCTCCAACTCGTTCTGGCGTCCGGGATAGCCCATCGAGATCCGGACCAGGAACCGGTCGAGCTGCGCCTCCGGCAAGGGGAAGGTGCCCTCGTACTCGATCGGGTTCTCCGTCGCCAGCACGACGAACGGCGCCGGAAGGGCGTAGGTCTGGCCATCGACCGTCACCTGCCTCTCCTCCATCGCCTCCAGGAGGGCCGACTGGGTCTTCGGCGTCGCCCGATTGATCTCGTCCGCGAGGACCAGTTGGGCCACGATCGGGCCAGGCCGGTACTCAAACTGGTTCTGCTGCTGGTCGAAGATGCTGACCCCCGTCACGTCGCTCGGCAGCAGGTCGGGGGTGAACTGGATCCGCTTGAACGAGGTCCCGAGGGTACGGGCAACCGCCTTGGCGAGGACGGTCTTGCCGACCCCGGGCACGTCCTCGATCAGGACGTGGCCGTGGCAGAGCAGAGCCACCAACACGAGTCGCACCTCGCGCCGCTTGCCGACGATGACGCGCTCGACGTTCTCCGTCACCGCCTGGGCGACCGACTGCACGAGGGTGAGATCCATGCGAAGGGACTACTCCGTGGCACTCGCCGGGCGATACCGGGACATCTGGTGCGA
>CADCWH010000403.1 GCA_902806395.1 uncultured Thermomicrobiales bacterium
GAGGCTCGACGCCCTCGTCGGCCCGGAAGAAGCTGAGGGTGAACGCGGACCGCACTGAGTAGAGGCCGAGGAGGATCAGGAGGACGGCCAGGAGGACCGAACCCGGGAACCGGGGGCGCGTCTCGGCCGGCGAACCGAAGGCGGCGAGATACGCCGCCGCGACCGAGCCGCCCAGGACCACCACTCCGACCAGGAACGCCTGGAAGATGAGCGAGTTGCCATTCGTGGCGACAGCCGCGTCGTCCGACGACCGGCCGATCAGGATCGCGAATGCGACCAGGCCGATCACGGCGCCTATCCCGGCGGCAAGGAGACCATTGGCCCGGCCTCGATGCTCGAACGCGACGGCCAGACGGCGGATCACCAGACCCAGTCCGACACCGCCCAGCAGCGCGGTGGGGAGCGCAACGTGGACGGTGTGGTCGGGCAGCCGGCCGCCGCTGAAGGAGAAGACCACCAGGGCGGAAAGGGCCCACCAGGCAAAGAAGGTCCAGTCGAGGCTCGGGCCCGTCATCTGCCGTGCGACGGCGCCAAACTCAGTGGCCGAGACGGGCGTGTTGCCCGGCCGGAGCGAGGCCGCAACGATCGCGAAGGCGACCGCGAGGATCTCGTAGAGCAAGATGGCGATCAGGAAGAACTGGATCGGGGTCGAGGTCGAGTCGGTGAAGAGCAGTCGGACCCAGTCCCCGATGGTGGCGGTCAATCCCGAGATAGCAGTGAGGTCGCTGAAGAGGCGGGTGAAGAGGACGACCGTGGTCAGGATCAACGTCGCGTACCCGCCGGCCAGTGCGCCGGGGGTGCGGGCCAACGCCCGGGCGGCGTCTCGGATCGCCCCAGGCTGATCCTTTGGCCCCCCGGAGGCCGCGGCGGCAGTGGCCACCGCCAGACAAATCAGGACGGAGATGGAGGCCGGGCCGGAGGCGAGCATCCCCCCGACCAGGACACCGGCGACCGCCGCCCCGCGCCGGATCGCCCCCTCTCCGGAGCCTGGCAAACCCGTGCGGAGCACGGTGACGACGAGCGCCAGGGCGAGGGTGGCGATCAGGATATCCGGGCCGATGACACGGGAGGTGTAGACGACGACCGGCGAGAAGGCGAGCAGCGCGGCGGCAGCCAACGCCGCGGTCCGGCCGATGAAGGGGCGCAGCCCGAGCGCTAGGGGGATCATCGCCACGCCCGCCACCGCGGGCAAGAGCCGGGCGATCGCGTCCGTGACACCGAAGAGGAAGAATCCGAGAGCCTGGAGCAAGAGCGGCAGCGGCCCGACGGTGGGCAACGTTTCCCCGGCTCGGAGAGGGCTCCCCTCGACCAGGGTGAACCCGTAGTACGACCGCCGGGCCTCGTCCACATCTAGGGCGTAGGTGTCCAGGGCCGCCAGCCGGATCGCCATCGCCGAGAGGATCACCGTTGCCCACGCGATGATCCAGGGGGAGACCCGAGTCAGGTCAAGGCCACGGTCGAGCGGCGCCTCGGCGAGGCGTACGGTCCGGATGAGCCCGTCGAACTCGGGGTTCGATGCGGCCGGTGCCGGTGAGGTCGGGGAGTACGTTGACGAATCCACGTGGTAGGTGCCTCCGCTGTCTCGGGTCGGTCGCTCGCCGGGGCGACGGTCGTCGTTCTGGTCCGGGCTCGGGACCGGGTTCAATACCGGATGGTGTTGTAGAGGGGGACCAGGTCGTTGCGGACGAAGACGGTGTAGCCGAAGTTGATCGTGGACTCCGGCATCTCGCGGTACATCACGAGCCGCCAGAGGCGTTGCTGGCCAGCCGGGTCGGCCTGGGTCTCGATGCTGCTCCCGATCGATTCGATCACCATCTGGAGGATATCGAACGTCGGGACACCCTCCACCGACTGATCGAGGGCCGAGCGACCGACGGGGATTTCCGGCGCGACGGCGAAGTCGCGATAGACCGCGCCTTCCGGCTCATGCCAGCGCATCACGTAGCTCTGGGCGGTATACCCGTCCATCTGGTCGCGGACATCGGAGAGGTTCGCGTCAGAGACCAACAACACCTCGGCCCCCTCGGGTGGGGTGGAGAGGGTGCCCGGGTAGTAACGCTTGTCCTCGAAGTCCCGAAGGTACCAGTTGAAGGGCCAGGAGGTGTCATCGTCGTACCAGACATCGAGGCTCAAGTCGCCATACAGCTCGTTTGACAACTGGCTGAGCTCCCCGACGACCCGCGTCACGTCCGGGGTCGAGGTGTTGTAGATCAGCGTGTCCCGGGCGACGTCACCTTCGCGCATCCCGGTTCGCCAGCCGGCGTGGATCTGCACGATGAGGAGGCCGATCGCCAGGGCGGCGATGGCGGGTCTCCCGGCGTTGCGTATCCCCCGGAAGTAGGCGACGACCGCGACCAGCACGATCGCCGCGATCGGTGGTATGGCGAGCAGCCACCATTGGTCGAGCGCGGTCTGACTGACTACCCGGACGACCTCGTTATCATCCGTCTCCGTGATGACCGGGTGACTCAACCGTGCGGCGAGGATCATCCACGACGCGCCCGTTATCAGCAGGGCGACGACCAGC
>CADCWH010000404.1 GCA_902806395.1 uncultured Thermomicrobiales bacterium
CGAGAGCTCAGCGTGGATGCTGTTTCGGTGGTTTCTGCCGGCCGTCCCCGCTGCACCATGTGCGGTGCCCCGATGGGCCCCGGCCTCCACGTCTGCCCCCAGCAGAACGGCCACCTCCCCCGCGCCCTCGTCGACTTGGTCTTGGAAGGCGACGACGACGAGTAGGGGATGGCGATTCGCTCACCTGGGAGGTCGTGGTCACCCTGGCCGGTCCTGAGCCCATCCACCCTCTCGTCCACTGCCAGGTTCATCCGTCCGTTGTGCCTTAGGAGGGGAGGACACGAGGTCCTTCTGTCCTGAGGTGGGTGGTACCCAACGACCAGACTGTAGTGGGTGACGGGTCCGTTACCGGTCGCCAGATGTTCTCGATCCCCTCTCGAGATCTCCTTGGCGGAACTTGTCTAACTCCACGTCGAACCGAAAGGCTGGTAGCGTCGCTTTCGACGATTGGCCCTCAAAGGACGCCGGTCGTCTGTCATTGCGTGTCGTCGTACCGTCCCGCGAGTGTCCCGGGCCACTCCAAATTGTCGTAGCCCATTGGTCGCCCTTCTGCTCGCGGCGATAGACCGGGCTTGACAGGTCTTCTCCCGTCGGCCTACCATGCGCTCGAAGGGTCCACACGCGTGGGTCGGCCGGGTGCAGCATGGAAAGGAGACGTTCGCATGACCACTGTCAGCCCGTCGTCCTCCGTCCGTGTCCTGTCGATTGCGCTCGTACTCGTACTTATTGTGCTCCCGATTGGGAGCATTCTCCATGGAGGCCCTTCTCGCGTGTGACGACGGGATCAAGACAAGAGACACCGGCGCGGTGATGAGGGCCTCCCAAATGATGGGGAGGCTTTTTTGTCGTCCGGCCGCGTGGTCGGGGCGAAGTGAACGACGACGAGCGTAGGGAAGGAAGCGAGCGACCATGGCCACGTCCACACCAGTCGTGACGACGTCCACAGAGCGGCAAACGGGGTCCGGCGCGCCGGACGCGCACGCCGCTCGCCCGGTCCTCTCCGGCGCCCAGATCACCTGTGCGAGCCTGGAGGCCGAGGGGGTGACGACGGTCTTCGGCTACCCCGGCGGGGCCATGATTCCCCTCTACGATGCCCTGCCGGGTAGTTCCCTGCACCACGTCCTGGTCCGCTTCGAGCAGTGGGCCGCCCTCGCAGCCGACGGCTATGCCCGCGCCACCGGCAAGGTCGGCGTCTGCATGGCCACCTCCGGCCCCGGCGCCACCAACCTCGTCACCGGCCTGGCCAACGCCA
The DNA here is from genome assembly GCA_902806395.1 of uncultured Thermomicrobiales bacterium. Next base: position 1,253 of record CADCWH010000404.1, read on the forward strand.
TGCTGGACTCGGTGCCGATGGTCGCCATCACCGGCCAGGTCTCCCAGCCGATGATCGGCCGCGACGCCTTCCAGGAAGTCGACATCACTGGCATCTCCCTCCCAGTCACCAAGCACAACTACCTGGTCCAGCGTCCGGAAGACATCGCCCCGACCATCAAGGAGGCGTTCTACCTGGCGCGGTCCGGTCGCCCTGGCCCGGTCCTGGTCGATATCCCCAAGAATGTCTTCATGGCCAAGGCGCCCTTCCACTACCCCGAGACGAGCTTTCGACAGGGCTACCAGCCCAGTTCGATGCCCAACACGCGTCAGGTCCGCCTCGCCGCCGAGGCGATCGACCGGGCCCGCAAGCCGCTGATCATGGCCGGCCACGGCATCATGATCGCCGGGGCCAACGCCGAGTTCGCTGAGTTCGTCGAGAGGACCGGCATCCCGGTCATCTTCACCTTGCTCGGCCTCGGCTGCTTCCCGGAGTCGCACCCCCTCGCCCTCGGCATGATGGGCATGCACGGTCACCGCCACGTCAACGCGGCACTCGAGGAGTGCGATCTGCTCGTCAACATCGGGGCCCGCTTCGATGACCGGGCCACCGGCCGGATCGACGGCTTCGCCCCCAACGCCACGGTCGTCCACGTCGACATCGACCCGGCCGAGATCGGCAAGAACGTCGAGACCCACATCCCCGTCGTCGGAGACGCCCGGGAGGTCCTCCGCGCCCTGATGCCCGAGGTCGCCCCCAAGCGTCACGACGAGTGGACGACCTGGATCGATGGCGAGCGCAATCAGGCCCTGCTCATCGCCCTCGAAGACCGCCCCGAGACCCCCGAGCCCTATGCCATCATCCGCTCCATCGCCGAGGCCTCCGGTGGTGAGGCGATCATCACCACCGATGTCGGTCAGCACCAGATGTGGAGCGCCCAATACTTCGGCTTCGATCACCCCGACCGCTGGATCACGTCCGGCGGCCTCGGCACCATGGGTTATGGCCTGCCCTCCGCCATCGGCGCCAAGATGGGCCGCCCCGACCTCGAGGTCTGGGCCGTGGTCGGTGACGGCGGGTTCCAGATGTCCTTCGCCGAGTTGGCGACCGCCTCCCAGGAGGGCCTCGACATCAATGTCGCGGTGATGAACAACGGCTACCTCGGCATGGTCCGCCAGTGGCAGGACCTCTTCCACGAGCGCAATTACTCCGAGGTCCGGATCAGCTCGCCGGACTTCGTCCTCCTGGCCGAGGCCTATGGGATCACCGGCATCCGGGTCACCCGCGACGACGAGATCCTGGCCGCCGTCGAGCGGGCCCGCTCGATCAAGGGGCCGGTGGTGATCGACTTCGTGATCGACCCCGAGGCCAACGTCTACCCGATCGTCCCCCCCGGTGCCAGTAACTCCGAGATGATGCACGAGCGGTTCGAAGATGAGGAGGCCGTCTAGCCATGGGCGAGCGACGAACCCTGGTGGTCCAGGTCGAGGATCACCCCGGAGTGCTGAACCGGGTCGTCTCCCTGATGCGGCGACGCTCCTTCAACATCGATTCCATCACCGTCGGCGCCTCGGAGATCCCCGGTGTCTCCCGGATGACGATCGTCGTCGGCGGCGGTGGCGAGGCGGTCGAGCAGGTCGCCAAGCAGCTCTACAAATTGATGGAGGTCCTCAAGGTCACCGACATCACCGACCAGCCCTGCGTCGCCCATGAGATGGCCCTGATCAAGGTCGCGGCCAAGGCCCACCAGCGGGCCGAGATCATGCAGGTCGTCGCCATCTACGATGCCCGGATCGTCGATGCCACCCCGAACAGCCTGCTGGTCGAGGCGGTCGCCAGCCCGGAGAAGATCGACGCCCTGTTGACGATGCTGCGCGGCTTCGGCATCCGCGAACTCGTCCGCTCCGGCGTGATCGCCATGGTCCGGGGCGCCGTGGCGGAACCGAAGCGCAACGGCACCTCGACGGTGCCGCTCGACAAGACGCTCCAGACCCGGGCCGTGGTCCTCGCCGAGTAGTGGGGCCGCGGCCCGAGCGCGATCGATGCCGATCGCGCAAGATAGGCGGCGACGGGGTCGGACCCGGGCGGCGGGGACGGCGGGACGACGAACCACCATCACGAGGGAGGACACGCACGTGGCCGCGACGATCTACCAGGAACACGACGCCGACCCAGAGGCCCTCGCGGGCAAGACCGTGGCCGTGATCGGCTACGGCAGCCAGGGCCACGCCCACGCCCTCAACCTGCGGGACACGGGTGTCAAAGTCGTCGTCGGCCTCCATGAGGGGAGCCGCAGCCGCGCCAAGGCCCAGAGCGATGGCCTGACCGTCGCCTCCGTCGCGGATGCGGTCAGTCAGGCCGATGTGGTGATGATGCTGGTCCCCGACCAGACCCAGGGCACCGTCTTCGCCGATTCGGTCAAGGGCCAGCTGAAGCCCGGCTCGACCCTCCTCTTCGCCCATGGCTTCGCGGTCCACTTCGGCGAGATCGTCCCCCCCGAGGGTGTCGATGTGGCGATGGTCGCCCCCAAGGCCCCCGGTCACCGCGTCCGCGAACTGTTCCAGGAGGGCGTCGGCGTCCCGGCCCTGGTCGCGGTCGCCCAGGACGTCAGCGGCAACGCCAAAGCGACCGCCCTGGCCTACGCGGCGGCGCTCGGCTCGCTGCGGGCCGGGGTCATCGAGACCACGTTCAAGGAGGAAACGGAGACCGACCTGTTCGGCGAGCAGGCCGTCCTCTGCGGTGGTGCCTCGGCCCTGGTCCAGGCCGGCTTCGACACCCTGGTCGATGCGGGCTACCAGCCGGAGATCGCCTACTTCGAATGCCTCCACGAACTCAAGCTGATCGTCGACCTGATGTACGAGGGCGGCATCTCTTATATGCGCTACTCGGTCAGCGACACCGCCGAGTACGGCGACTACACCGCCGGACCGAAGATCGTCGATGACCACGTCCGCACGGCTATGAAGGGCCTCCTCGGCGACATCCAGTCCGGCAAGTTCGCCAAGGAGTGGATCGCCGAGAACCGCGCCGGCCGTGAGGACTTCATGGCCATGCGCCGGGCCGGACATGACCACCCGATCGAGCAGGTCGGCGGCCATCTCCGGGCCATGATGCCCTGGCTCCGCCCCGGACGCGACCTCGAAGAGGTCCAGCGCCTGCAAGGCGATTCCGCGGCCCAAGGCTCGGGCCAAACCCAGGCCGCGACCACGACGGGAGACTGACCATGACTGACCGAGTCCAGACGGGAGACGACGTACCGGTACCCGTGCCCGCCGCGCCCGACCCGGCTGGCAGGGTGATCATCTTCGACACCACCCTGCGCGACGGCGAGCAGTCGCCCGGGGCCACCCTGACCTCCGACGAGAAGCTGGAAGTGGCCGACGCCCTAGTGGCCCTCGGCGTCGACGTGATCGAGGCCGGGTTCCCGGCCGCCTCCCCGGGCGACTTCGAGGCCGTCCGCTCGATCGCCACCCGCGTCCGGGGGTCCGTCGTCGCGGGGCTGGCCCGGGCCAGCCAGGGAGACATCGAGCGTGCCGCCCAGGCGGTGCGCGGGGCAGAGTCCCCCCGCATCCATACCTTCATCGCCACCTCCGACATCCATCTCCGCCATAAGCTGCGGATGGACCGGGATCAGGTACTGGACCGCGTCTCGGCGATGGTCGCCTATGCCCGCGGCTTCACGGCCGACGTCGAGTTCTCGGCCGAAGACGCCACCCGAACCGACCGCGACTACCTGGCCGAGGTCTTCAAGCGGGCCATCGAGGCCGGCGCGACCACCCTGAACGCGCCGGACACCGTCGGCTACACCACCCCGGCCGAATACGCCGACCTGATCCGCTTCCTCCGCGAATCGGTGCCGGGCATCGAACATTGCGTCATTTCGGTCCACTGCCACGACGACTTGGGACTGGCCACCGCCAACACCGTCGCCGCCGTCCAGGCGGGGGCCCGCCAGGTCGAGGTGACCATGAACGGGATCGGCGAGCGGGCCGGCAACACTGCCCTCGAAGAGGTGGTGATGTCCCTGGCCACCCGAGGGGACACCTTCGGTGGCCTCTGGACCGGCATCGCCAAGGAGCGCCTGGTCCCGACGTCCCGCCTGGTCGCGACATTGACCGGCCTCCAAGTCCAGGTCAATAAGGCCATCGTCGGCGCCAATGCCTTCGCCCACGAGGCCGGCATCCACCAGGACGGCATGCTCAAGGAGCGGACCACCTACGAGATCATGAACCCCAGCGATGTCGGCTGGGAGGGCACCCGCCTGGTCCTCGGCAAGCACTCCGGCCGGGCCGGCTTCCGCAACACCCTGACCGAGGTCGGCCTACGGCTCGACGACTCTCAGGTCGAGGAGGCCTACGCCCGCTTCCTGGTCCTGGCCGACCGTAAGAAGACCGTCACCGCCGCCGACCTCGTCGCCCTGGTGGGTGACCAGCTCGCCCAGCAGGTCGATGCCCTCCAGCTCGTTCGCTGGAATGCCAGCATCGGCAGCGGCGGACCGGCCACGGCCAGCGTGGTCGTCCGTCGCGGCGACCGGGAGATCACCGGCGATGCCGAGGGCAATGGCCCGGTCAACGCCTTGCTCCAGGCCATCGACGCCGCCACCGGCGCCCAATGCGAATTGGAGTACTACCACGTCGATGCCGTGACCCCGGGCGAGGACGCCCAGGGCCAGGTCAACGTCCGCGTCCGCGCCGGTGAGACCGTCGCCACCGGCCACGGCCTCGCGACCGACATCGTCGAGGCCAGCGCCCGCGCCTACCTGGCCGCGATCAGCAAACTGGAGGCGTCGATGGGCGTCTCGGCCGGCGAGCGTGACCTGAAGGCGTCCGCGGTCTAGGTACGTCCTGCCAGTGGGGTCGGCCCTGGTGGCAGGACGTATCGAGTCATCCGAGACCACATCACACCCGGGGTGGCCGATGTCCACGCCGGAGGGAGGGAACCGAGGGCACCATGGAGACGGCCACGACGCTCAGCGACAAGATCTGGGACCGCCATGTGGTCCACCGGGCCGAGGGTGAGCCCGACCTGCTCTACGTGGACCTCCACCTGGTCCACGAGGTGACATCCCCCCAGGCCTTCGACGGCCTCCGGATGGCCAACCGGACCGTCCGCCGGCCCGATCTGACGGTCGCCACCGCCGACCACAATGTCCCTACCGTCGGCCTCCACCTCCCGATCGCCGACCCGATCTCGGCCACCCAGGTCTCGACGCTGACCCGGAACTGCCAGGCCTTCGGCATCCGCCTCTACCCGATGGGCGACCCCGGCCAGGGGATCGTCCACGTCATCGGCCCGGAGATGGGTCTCACCCAACCCGGCATGACGATCGTCTGCGGCGACAGCCACACCTCCACCCACGGCGCCTTCGGGGCCCTGGCCTTCGGGATCGGCACCAGCGAGGTCGAACACGTCCTCGCCACCCAGAGCCTGCCCCAGGTCCGCCCCGAGACCATGTCGATCACCGTCGATGGCGAGTTGGGTGCCGACGCCACGGCCAAGGACATCATCCTGGCGATCATCGGCCGGATCGGCACGGGAGGAGGCATCGGCTCCATCGTCGAGTACCGCGGCGACGCCATCCGCGCCCTCTCGATGGAGGGCAGGATGACGGTCTGCAACATGTCGATCGAGGCGGGAGCCAAGGCCGGCATGATCGCCCCCGACGACACCACCTTCGCCTACGTCGAGGGCCGCGCCCACGCCCCATCGGGCGCCGACTGGGAACGAGCCCTGGACGACTGGCGCTCGCTTGTCACCGACCCCGGTGCCCGCTTCGACCACGAGGTCACCCTCGACGCCGCCGCGATCCGACCCCACGTCTCCTGGGGCACCAATCCCGGCCAGGTGATCGGCATCGACGGCGCCGTCCCCGACCCTGACGCCTTCGCCGACCCCAAGGAGCGAGAGACCGCCGCCCGCGCCTTGACCTACATGGGCCTCAGCGCAGGGACCGCGATGCGCGATATCCCGGTCGATACGGTCTTCATCGGCTCCTGCACCAACGGCCGGATCGAGGATCTCCGCGGTGCAGCCGGCGTCGTCGCTGGCCCCCGCCTCAGATCCGGGATGCGGGGGATGGTCGTGCCCGGCTCGATGCGGGTCAAGGCC
>CADCWH010000405.1 GCA_902806395.1 uncultured Thermomicrobiales bacterium
GCCAGGCCAAGGCGAGCGAACTCGACCCCAGTCTGGATCAACGCCTGGGTGCCGACCAGCACGTCGACCTCGCCCGAAGCGAGACCAGTCAGGATGTCCTTGCGGCGGGCTCCTTTGACGCTGCCTGTCAGGAGCCTCACGACCGGACGGTCCGCCTCCGGTAGGCCGACGAAGAGGCCGCGCACGTTGTGGTAGTGCTGTTCGGCCAAGATCTCGGTCGGGGCCATCAACGCCACCTGGGTGGCTTGCGACGTGGCCGCCAGCGCGGCGGTGGCCGCGACTACCGTCTTGCCCGACCCCACGTCACCCTGGAGTAGGCGAGTCATCGGCTCTGGGCGTTCGAGATCGGCCAGGATCTCCGCCAGGGCACGGTCTTGCGCCCCCGTCAAGCGATAGGGGAGGGTGCCCATGAAGAGGTCCCGGAGCTCCGGGGCCAATGGGAGGCGGGTGCCGGGTTGTCGCTTGCGGTCTCGCCGGCGCCGGATGTGGCCAAGTTGGAGCAGGAACAGGTCTTCGAAGGCCAGTCTCGACTGCGCTCGGCTGAGGTCGGTCCAGCTCACTGGATAGTGGATGTCCTCGTAGGCCTTCGCCGCGCCAATCAACCCGTATTGCTCGATCACCTCGGCGGGTAGCGGGTCCGGGATCGCCGCCCGGGTGGCGTCGAGGGCAGCGCGAGTGAGGGAGCGCATGGACTTCTGGTGGAGCCCCTTGGTGAGCGGGTAGACGGGCGTCAGGCGGCCGGTCGAGAGACCCGCGCCGCCGACCGGTTCCCACTCCGGATTCGTGAACGATAGGGGACCGAAGTCGGCCTCGATTGTGCCGCTCACCACGATTTCGTCACCCACCTGGAGTTGCTTGGAAATGAAGCTGCTGAACCAGGTGATCCGCATCCACCCGCTCCCGTCCGAGAGGCGCGCTTGGACGCGTGGCGGTCCCCCGGTCCTGATCTCCCGGATCTCTGTCAGCTTCCCCCTGACCGTTACGTCGGTGCCTGGTGAGGATCGGAGTGCGGCGCCGATCGGCTCTGTGCGGGAGTAGTCGATGTGGCGAGAGGGGGCCAGTTTCAGCAGGTCCCCGACCGTGGTGATCTTGGCTCGGTGGGCGGCAAGGTTCTTGGCGACGGCCGGTCCCACCTTTGGCAGGGCAGTCACAGGGTCGCTCGGGGCTAGGGCGGGAGCGGGTCGTGATCGCGACTCGGCCCGCTGCCGGTTAGGCGGCGGAGAGGGATTCATTCCGGGGGCGATCGCGGTGGGAAGCTTGCCGACCATCGCCGGTGGCGCACCGAGAGGAAGGAGGTCCGGTCGAAGCGACTCCAATTCGGCCGCGAACCGCTTCAGGGCGTCGGGCCGTTCGTCGACTCCGAGACGCCTGTAGGCGGCGAGGGCCTCTTCGAGGGAGGCTAGGGTCAACGTCGCTTGGTGGGTCGCGGTGAAGGGACGCAGTCGTCGAAGGCTCCCCTGAACCTTTGCGATCGCGATGCGGTCGCGGAAACCCGCCCGCCATTCCTGGCGCAGGGCGTTGAGCGCCGATTCGAGGTGACGGATCGGGTCCGCGTCATCGAAATCGGAACCCGAGAGGGGAGTAGAGGTTGCCATGGGGAATCGAGTCGGGGGCGATGGGGAGACCGGTTGCGATATCCCCAAGTGTACCCCGGCGTCGCCGGAAGCGGCCGCAATCGGGCGGTGCAGATGTTAGGACTGGGCGTCCGCCGACGTTCGTTGGCGGGGCACTCCTTAGGGATGGGCACTTGGGCGGGACTAGGAGGCCTGCCGTCCGGCTGGGAGCAAGCCGACGAAGCCGATGGCGCCAGGGCCGGCGTAGGTGCCGATCACCGGTCCCATCGAGGTGATGTGCACCGGAGCTGCGGTCACCGACCCGGACACGAGCGATGCCAGATGATCGGCGTCGGCACGATTGTCGCAGTGGAGGATCACGAGACGCTCGAAGGGACCCTCCGCATCGCAAAGTGCCGCCATCCGGACGAGGGCTTTCTTCCACGTCCGCACGCGTTCGACTGGCTGGACGACCCCCTCCGATATGCAGAGGACCGGTTTGATGCTCAACATCGTCCCGACCATTTGGGACGCCCGGCCGATCCTGCCACCCTTGTAGACGTATTCCAACGTCTCGAGCACCGCGTAGAGGCGATATCGACTGATGGCGTCCGTGGCCGCGGCGGTGACTTGACGCAATGACCCCCCGGACTCGGCCCGCTCGGCCGCCACCACGGCACACCACCCGGTGGCCATCGACGCGGACTGCGATTCGACGACCCTAATCCGGCTCCTGTCGGGGTCGAGAGCTTCGGCCGCGAGCCGGGCCGCGTTCGCGGTGCCGGAGAGGCCGGTGGCGATGGTGACGCAGGCGATGTCGAAGCCCGCGTCGAGCAGGGGCTTGAACACGTCTGTGAACGCGCTGACCGGTGGCTGAGAGGTCTTCGGTATTTGGGGGGATCGCCGGAGGCGGGCGGCGAAGTCGGCGGTGGAGAGATCGATCCCGTCCCGGAACGTCTCCTCCCCGAAGCTGACCAGCAGCGGCACCACCGCGATCGGCAGCGAACCGACGATGGACGCGGGAAGGTCAGCCGTGGAGTCGGTGACGACGCGGACGGGACGGCGACCGCCGTCGACGGCGGGTGACTCCGTCGAGGGCCCGGCGGTGGGGTCGGTCATGTGGTCGGACTCCCGGTATCGACGATCACGCCCATCGTGCCGGGACCCACGTGGGCGCCGATCACCGGGCCTAATTGGGTGATCAGGATCTTGTCACGAGCAACGGCCAGGTCGAACTCGCTGGCCAGTTCCTCAGCATCAACCTGCGAGGAGACGTGGACGATCGCCAGGCGCTCGACGTGGGGAAGGCCTCGCACGAAATCGACCAGGGCGGAACGGGCCCGGCTCCGTGTCCTTGTCCGCTCGACCGGGACCACCTGGCCCTCGTCGAAGCGCAGCAACGGTTTGAGGTCCAGCAACGAGCCCACCATCGCGCTGGCACGGTTCACCCGCCCGCTGCGCCGCAGGTATTCCAGGGTGTCCACGTAGAACAGCGTCTCGTAGCCTCGCACCGCACCGCGCAACCGCTCGGCGATTTCGGACGCACCGAGGACCCCAGCGGCCGCAAACTCTGCGGCGGCGATCGCCTGGAAGCCAAGGCCCATCGAGGCGTTCTCGGAATCGACCACCTCGACCGGGACGAGCCCGGCGACGGCGTCGCGGGCGATCGACGCCGATTCAACCGTGCCGCTGATCCGGCTCGAGATCAGGACTGCCACGATCGCATCATGGTCCGCGGCCAATTGCCGGAAAACCGCCTCGAATGCCCCGGGGGATGGCTGAGATGTGGTCGGCATCTCGTCCGATTGGACCAACCGGGCGACGAACGCGTCAGTCGACAGGTCGACCTGGTCGCGGAACGTCTCGTCACCGAAGCATACGGTGAGGGGAACCACGGTGATGTCGTGTGCCTCCCGGACGGATGCGGGAAGGTCGGCGGTGCTGTCCGTCACGACGGCGATCCGGCTCATGTGCGGTCGCTCCCGTTTGCGGCGGTGCGATGGCTCTGCCGCCTTCCAGGCATCACTCGACCGCGATTACGAGGTCATAGTGTGGTTGCCCACCGGCGTGGGTCTCGATCTCCAGATGATCGTGCCGCTCCCGGATGCCCGATGCCAATCGCTCGATGTCCTCCGCCAAAGCCCCGGCGCCAGTGAACATGGTCACCAGTTCCCGCTCGTCCAGTCCTGTCGTGGTCAGGACATCGAGGGCCACGGTGACCAGGTCTTCGCCGGCGGCGACGAGACGGCCATCGACCAGTCCGATGACTTGACCCCGTGCCACCGTGACCCCATCGATCGTCGCGTCTCGCACGGCACGGGTCAGTTCCACGGTGATCACTTGCGAGAGCGCCTCGGTCATGGCGGACGCCGCCTCGTCGAGCGGCTTGTCTTGGTGATAGGCCGCCAAGGCGACCACCCCCTGGGGGATGGAGCGGCTTGCGACGACCCGGACGTGCTTGTCCGTCAATTTGGGGATCTGGCCCGCGGTCAGTACGATGTTTGAATTGTTCGGCAGCAGGATGACCCCTTCAGAATCGGTCGACCGCACGGCGGCCAGGATCTCTTCGGTACTTGGGTTCATCGTCTGGCCACCGGTGATGACGGTCGTCGCCCCCATCGACCGGAGGGCCTCCGCCAGTCCCTCGCCGGCCGCCACGGCCATGACGACATGGTGACGCGGTTCGGTCGCCGAGGTCGCCGTCCCCAGCGGCGGGGTCGGATCGTTCGTTGCCGTGGGGCGGGCGGCGGACAGGGCCCGAGTCTGGGCCTGCATGTTGTCGATCTTGATCTGACCCAGGTCACCCAGCTTGATCGCGTAGTCCAGCACGGCACCGGGATTATCGACGTGGACATGGACCTTGAGCATGGTCTCGTCACCGACGATCACGGCCGAGCTGCCCATCGCCGCGATCTCTGCCCGGCAGCGGCCCACATCGATACCCGCTCCGAAGACCATGAAGTTCGTGCAGTAGCCGAAGTGATCTCCCCCATGCAGGTCGTCCACCTGGTCGAGGAAGACCATGTGGCCGCTGACCTCGGCGTCGCCCACCGCGATCGGGACATTTGGCAGGGCCTCACCCCGGGCAAATCGGTCCATCCCTTCCAGGATCAGGACGATGCCCTGTCCACCGGCATCCACCACGTTCGCCTGGCGCAGGATCTCGAGCAAATCCGGTGTGGTCCGCAGGGCGTCCTCAGCACCGGCGAGCGCGGCGGCGAGGACCGAAGCCATGGCCGGGCCCCGGCGGGCGGACGACGCGGCCCGCTCGGCCGCGACCCGCACCACGGTGAGCATCGTCCCTTCGACCGGCTCCATCACGGCGGTGTATGCCAGGTCCCGGGCACGACCCAGCGCCTCGGCCAAGTCCCGGCCGTTGATCTCCTGCCGGTCGCCGATGCCGTTGGCGAATCCCCGGAACACTTGGGAGAGGATGACCCCCGAGTTGCCCCGTGCTCCCATCAGCGAGCCGTAGGCGATGCGGGCGGCCACCTCGGCTGCACTTGCCCGGTCCGCGACCGAGAGGGTGGCCGCCTCGGCCAACGCTCCCCGCATCGTAAGGGCCATGTTCGTGCCGGTGTCGCCGTCGGGCACCGGGAACACGTTCAGCGCGTTGACGCGATCACGGTTATCGTCCAACCAATCGGTGGCGATGGTCATCGCATCGAGGAGGAGGTTGCCGTCCCAGACGGCAGCCGGCGCGTCGAGGCGCGCGTCGGGCGGGACGTGGGAGGGGGTGGGTCGGCTCACGGTCGACCTCGGGCCGGGCCCACATCGCTGACCCGAAGGCCCTCGACGCTCACATCGACGCGCTCGACGGGCATCCCGAGAGTCCGCTCGATCTGGAACTGCACCGTCTCGATGACGTTTCGGGCGACGGTGAAGACGGGAGTGCCGTACTCGACCACCACCGACAACCCAACGAGCACCCGGCCATCCTCGACATGGACCGCGATACCCCTCCGCCGGCTGGCGAAGCCCAGCCGTTTGCCGATCGCCGAGCGGACGGTGCGCGGTGCCATGTCGACGACGCCGTAGCAGGAGAGGA